>CANGOX010000005.1 GCA_947455605.1 Chitinophagaceae bacterium | reverse complement strand
GCATTTCGAAATTAACTGTTCGTAGCAGTTATAGTTACCAGCCTTATCGCTTTGATAGTTACCGACAAACCACCAATGATTATTCGGGAAATGAATTAACCGGAGTGCCACGAAATATCTGGGTGAGCGGAATGGATATGGAAACATCCAAAGGATTTTATTTTGATGCTTCATTGAACAGCACTTCCCGTTTGCCTTTAACAGATGCGAATGATGCTTACGCAGAAGCCTACCAACTGCTGCAGGTAAAGCTGGGTTATCGCTGCTATAAAAAGGACAAGAAACTGGATGTATTTCTGGGTATTGATAACCTGCTGGATCAATCTTATAGCCTGGGTAACGATATCAATGCGGCAGGAAAACGATACTATAATCCGGCTTCCGGCAGGAATGTTTTTTCAGGACTTATGTATCATTTTTAACCATTTGTATAGATGGCTGTAATATCCATTTAACATAGGTTATCTTAGCAATAAATTAGTTTCCATGCCGAATATTCTGATCATAGACGATGAAAAATCTATCAGGAACGTACTGAAAGAGATCCTTACCAATGAAGGGTTTTCAGTAGACGAAGCTACCGATGGGGAAGAAGGACTGAAGAAATTCACTGCCGGTTCTTATGATGTAGTGCTGTGTGATATTAAAATGCCGAAAGTAGACGGCATCGAGTTTCTGCAGAAAGTGATCGACAGCCAATCAGAAATACCTGTAATCATGATCAGCGGACATGGAAATATAGAAACCGCTGTAGATGCCGTTAAGAAAGGCGCATTCGATTATATCTCCAAACCACCCGATCTGAACCGTTTACTCATCACGATCCGCAATGCACTGGATAAAACCGTGTTGGTAAAGGAAACAAAAGTGCTGAAAAGAAAAGTATCCAGGGTACAGGAGATCATTGGTGAAAGTGAAGGCATCAAAAAAGTAAAAGACACCATTGATAAAGTAGCGCCAACAGATGCAAGGGTTTTGGTAACCGGTGAGAACGGATGCGGAAAAGAACTGGTGGCACGATGGCTGCATGAAAAAAGTAACCGTGTTGGCTCGCCCATTGTAGAAGTGAACTGTGCCGCAATCCCGGGCGAGTTGATCGAGAGCGAATTATTTGGTCATGAAAAAGGTTCATTCACTTCGGCCATTAAACAACGTATTGGAAAATTTGAACAGGCCAATGGAGGTACTTTGTTTCTGGATGAAATAGGGGATATGAGTTTAAGTGCACAGGCTAAAGTGTTACGGGCCCTGCAGGAAGGCAAGATCACAAGGGTAGGAGGTGACAAAGAAATATCCGTAGATGTTCGTGTGATCGCTGCTACCAATAAAGATCTTTTGGAAGAAGTAGCTGCTAAAAATTTCCGCCTCGATCTCTATCATCGGTTGGGTGTGATCCTTATCCATGTGCCATCTCTGAACGAAAGAAGAGAAGATATTCCCCTGTTGGTAGAGAAGTTTCTGGGCGATATTGCCGAAGAATATGGACAAGCTAAAAAATCGATCGACAAAAAAGCAATGACAGCCCTGCAGCAACACAACTGGAGCGGAAATATCCGCGAACTCCGCAATGTGGTTGAGCGTTTGATCATTCTTTCAGGTAAGGATATTTCGGTGGGAGATGTGGAAGCGTATGTTCGTTAAAATGGGTAAAGTGGTTAAAGAGGGTTAAAAGGGTTAAAGAAATACCTGTGCAACCTGACTATTTTAACCCTTTTAACCCCCTTTAACCTCCATCAGCCATATTTAAGAAAACTTTTGCCTCTAAAGCTTTCCCATCTGCCCTAAAAGGATATTTTTGTTACTACTTAATTGAAAACTATGGGTTTACTTCTATTCATTATCGGAATTATTGGCTGGCACGTGGGTATGTATGGGATGTTTAAAAAAGCAGGCATTGAAGCCTGGAAAGCCTTTATTCCTTTTTACAATACCTGGCTGATTGTTGAAAAGACCAAGATCCGTAAATACTGGTTCTGGCTGCAATTGATACCCATAGCCGGACAGTTCATCACCATCTGGATCACCATTATTTTTGTGATGCATTTTAAACGGGTTTCAGTATTGGATCATGCGCTTACGGTTTTGTTTCCTTTTGTCTATTTCCCTTATCTCGGGTTTTCTGAAAAAGAAAAATGGTATGGAGAAGATGTTTTGAAACATTACCATAAACCCGCTTCACGTGAATGGATCGATGCCGGTGTATTTGCTGTTGTAGCCGCCACTATTATCCGCACATTTGTTTTTGAAGCCTATGTGATTCCAACAGGCAGTATGGAGAAGACCTTATTGGTGAATGATTTCCTCTTCGTTAATAAAATGAGCTACGGGGCACGTATCCCGCAAACACCTGTTTCATTTCCTTTTGTGCATAATATCATGCCTTTCTCCACAACCATGCCTTCTTATATAAAAGAAGTTCAGCTGCCCTATAAACGATTACCTGCGTTTACAGAAGTAAAGAGGAATGATGTGGTTGTATTTAATTTCCCACAGGGAGATACGATCATTAATCTGCCTGACTATGGAAGTAAGAACCCTTATTATGATGTTTTAAGAACACAGTTCCATGGCGACAGGGAAGCGTTAAAAGCAGATCAATCCCTGCCGATCCTTGTTCATCCAATGGATAAAACAGATAATTATATCAAACGTTGTGTTGCAGTAAGTGGAGATGAGTTACAGGTTAAGAACGGGTCATTGTTCATTAATAAAAAACAGGCCTTTGTGCCGCCGGGCTCACAAACAGAATATCTGATACAAACCAATGGCACCAATTTTACAGAAGATTTTTTTAAGGAAGAATTGGGTATTGATATTGATGCACCAAATGACCAGTTAAGAACATCCGGCACTCCGGGTATGATCGTCATTAATATGACAGCGGAAGAAGCAGAAAAAGTGAAGAAGCAACCCAACGTAAAATCAATGGTTCCTTATTCTGATAACCAGGTAGGTGCCACTTTCCCGAATGATGAAGTGAATTTTCCCTGGACAGTAGATAATTTTGGCCCGATCACTATTCCCAAAAGTGGAGATGTGATTACCATCACTCCGCAAAACATTGCCCTTTACCGCAGACTGATCATCACTTACGAAAATAACAAGATGGACGAAGTGAATGGTAAGTACATTATCAACGGGAAAGAAACCAACACTTATACCGTTAAATACAATTACTACTGGATGATGGGTGATAACCGCCATCGCAGCCAGGACAGCCGCTATTGGGGCTTTGTGCCTGAAACACATGTGGTGGGTAAGGCTTCCCTGATCTGGTTTAGCTGGGAGAAAGGCCCGCGCTGGAAACGCTTGTTCAATGGTATAAAATAACTATATTTATACAAGGAAGGGTCCTCAATGTCGCAAGCATTGAGGGCTTTTTTGTCTCACAACTAACGTGTTGACACATTTTACAGTTCTTTCTGTACTAAGAAGATTCAACCGCGCCTTTGCGCCTTTGCGTGCAAATATTCACGCAGAGGCGCAAAGGCGCGGTTAGAGAAGGAATAGGAGATGAACAACCCGGTATAAAATTTCGATTATGGAACATCAAAAGATCAATATCGAATACGATGTCTACGATTCCATTGATCAGCTTGCCAAAGAAGATGCTGATCTTTTGCGAACCGCTTATAAAGCCACTGATATATCCTATGCCCCTTATTCACAGTTTCATGTAGGAGCGGCGGCTATACTTGCAAACGGGCAAACCGTAGTAGGTAGCAACCAGGAAAATGCCAGTTACCCGGTAGGTATCTGTGCAGAAAGAGTTTTACTTTCTACTGCGTCCTCTGTGCATCCTAAAGTGCCGATTCTTACCATGGCCATCAGTTACCGTAATGCAGAAGGAAAAAGCAATAAGCCGATCCCTCCTTGTGGTATGTGCCGTCAAACATTGGTTGAATATGAATCCTTACTCAAACATCCCATACGTTTGATCTTAGGTGGAATGGAAGGGAAAATCTACGTTATTAACGGAGCACAGAGCTTATTACCATTTACGTTTTCAGGTGATGACATGAAGTAGGAGAAAATTAGTAATTAGTAGTTAGTAATTAGTAATTGACAGACATGTCGATAATTTCTACTTCAGTAATTACTAACTACTAATTATTAATTACTAATTACCGTATCAAAACGGTTGTGCCCTTAAGAAACACCGCCTGCCCCGTTGCATGATCCGTATAACTGTACGTCCACACATACGTGCCGCTGGGTTGGGGAGTATTATTTACGCGGCCATCCCATTTTTTTGTCCAGTTGCGCGATTCAAAAACGATTTGTCCATATCGGTTAAATACCCGGAAGATCATATTGTCTGCACCAAAAGCATTCAAAGGATACAGATAGTCATTTAACCCATCCCCATTGGGTGTAAAGGCCGATGGCACAGCGATAAAACAGCTGGCAAGTACCGTAATGTATTTGTAAGTGGTATCGGTACAACCGAGATTATTGCCCACGATCAGACTGGTAAGAAAATTGGTCTTTCGCTGATTAACAGGATAGGATTGTGGCCCAGGCATCTGCAGAAAACTTCTTGACCCATTTCCAAAATCCCATTTCCAGAAACTGGTACTGCTGCTGCTCATATCGGTAAAATGCAGGGTATCGGTTGGACATAAAGTATCTGCTGATGTAAAAGCAGCTTTAACTGTATAATCCGGAAAGGTAAAATTACCGGAAGCCGTATCTGTACAGAATCCATTGGTTACGTTCAGTTGTACACTATGATCTCCAAAACCAAATGCTTTGGATGTGAATACAGGATTCTGAAGGGTACTTACGGGGTTGCTGTCAATACTCCATTGCCATTGCGTTGTTCCTCCGTAACCATTATGTGTAAGATATAAGGTATCATATTTACATCCCGGTGCAATAGAGCCTTGAAAATCGGAAGTGGTTACGTTCTGGATCTTGAATGAAGAGGATGATCCTACGGGAGTTGCAAAACCACACTCATCAATTAATGTATTACCATCTGATCCGATCTTTGTTCGGATAGTATAACTGCCATTTACTTTTGCAGGAGCAGTGAATTTTATTTTGATCGTACTGGCCAGCCCATTGGTACAAGAACCTGTAGCTGTTTTAATGGTTACAGCTGCCGGTCCCGTTATTGCAAAATCACTGCCATCCACTGCAATGGATGAACAGGTAATGGGTTTAGAAAACACCAATAATATTGAATCTGTAACACAGGTAAAAGGAGTAATACTATCTAAAGGGGCAGGTTGTGCCCCCAAAAATTTAAAACCGGCTACAGCTCCTATAGCCAGGTTGTTGGCACAGTTATCGGTCAGTGTATTATTGTCTGTGCCTGTTTTGCAAGATATAGAATAGCTACCCGCAGTAAGTGTCTTATTCAATTTCAGGATAATAGAATCTGAATCAAATCCATTGCTGCACCCATTACCTGTTGCGGATACTATTGAAAGGGCAATCGGTCCGCTTACAGAAAAATCACTGCCATCAGCTGCAAGACTGGAACAGTTTACACGCTTGTTCATTTTTAAAACGATCTGTGAACCGTCGCATACCGCATACGCATTGGTTACACTTGGAACAACAGGGTTTACAATACTCGCTGTGCCACCCTGCGTGCCTGTAGGATAAGAAAGTGTATAACCACTTTGTGTTACACCATCATAATGGCTGATCATTAATAAATAATCATGCCCCATAATTATATTAGGCATAGTGCTGAAAGTTGAAACACCTGCCGAAGGCTGTGAAGCACATTCAAAAGCGTTTTTTCCAGTTGGCGATGCGCCTGTAATTCCCGAAGAACCTGACCAGTTAGCGGATACGATCAAGCTTTTATCTGTATAAATATCTGTAGGATTTTTCCCTGTTATGTCAAAAAGCTGCCAGTCATAATCATCACCCAGATTTTTAGGTGTTATCACAAAACCCAGTGTTCCGCTTGCATAACAGGTAAACTTATACCAGTAAGGATTGATATCAGTGTACACATTTCCGTCATTACAGGGCGTTGGCATTTTTGTTCCTCCGCAAACGGGCACAGAAGTTTGCGTAAATACATTCGTTCCACAAACAGGAAATGCCGTAGCGGGGTTTTGCCCTAAACCGGTGCAAGTCTGAGATTGTCCTTCATAAAAAAAATGTGTCAGGACAACTAAAAAAAATATGATCTTACCAACACGCAGCATGGCTGTAAAAGTATTTCATTCAATGGTTGGTTAGCGATGCATTTTTCAATGAAATGTTAATATGCCTCGCCATTCAATATTAAAACAACGTCTGCACCCCATGGGCAATTTTAAATTCCAGTCCCAATAACCATTTCTTACGCCAGAGGCCACCGGAATAACCGGTTAGCGTTCTGTCGCTCCCGATCACGCGGTGACAGGGAACAATAATTGCAATGTTATTCTTGCCGTTAGTGCTGGCTGCTGCACGGATCACTTTCGGATCTCCCAATCGCTTGGCGAGATCCATATAACTGATGGTTCTTCCATAAGGGATCTCCATCAGTTCACTCCATACCCTGGTTTGAAATTCAGTGCCTTCCTGGTGAACAGGGATGTCAAAACTCTTACGGGTGCCGTGAAAATATTCGATCAGCTGTTCTGTACATTGGTGCATCACTTCGGTAATACCGGGTTCGCCATATGTTAGCTGATCGGGATTGTCAACAAAGGTCAGTTGACCAATATATTGCTCCGTGCCACCAATTTTAAGCATGCCGATCGGGCTGTCGTAATATGTATAGTGCAGTTCACTCATTAGCCTATGCGTTGCCCGTTTGCTACGTTTTTGTCGGGCTGCAATAAAATTACCTGATTATTCTCATCATACACACCTAATACGAGGCATTCACTAAAAAAGTTGGCTATCTGTTTGGGTGGAAAGTTCACAACTGCCACCACTTGTTTGCCTTTCAGGGATTCTTTTGGATAATGATGGGTGATCTGGGCCGAAGAATGCTTAATACCCAATGGCCCAAAATCAATGGTCAGTTGATAAGCCGGTTTTTTGGCTTTCGGGAAATCACTAACTTCCAGTATGGTTCCGCTGCGGATCTCCACTTTTTCAAAGTCGTCCCAGTTGATCATGATTGCATATTTTATCAAATCTAAAAACAAATACTTATGAAACGAACAGCAACCGCAGTTTGGAACGGTTCGGGTAAAGAAGGTAACGGAAACCTTACCACCCAAAGCACTGTACTGAACAAAACACAATATTCTTTTAACTCACGCTTTGCCGATGGTATTGGTACCAATCCCGAAGAATTAATGGCCGCTGCCCATGCCGGTTGTTTTACCATGAAGCTGACCTTTGTATTAGTTGCCGCAGGTTTTACACCCGATGAACTGGAAACCAGTTGTGCCATATCTTTGGAAGAGGGTGTGATCACTACATCTGCCTTGGTGGTAAAAGCCAAAGTGCCCGGTATTACCAATGAAAAATTTCAGGAGTGTGCGGCAGATGCAAAAGCCAATTGCCCTGTAAGTAAGGTCTATAATATGGCCATTACATTGGAAGCTAGTCTGGTATAATTTTTAACGCCACAGATGCACAGATTCACACAAATCTTTTCTGTGAAAATCTGAGTTATCTGTGGCTATATTTTTTTATGTTCATCAAACCGATAGCGCCAGCTGGAATTACAAACCGCCACAAATAATTATCGCGCACAAAAAGTATACAAAAGAAACGGCTGGAAAAAAGAGGAGAATTTCTTTTCCTGCAATGATAATTTCAATAAATAATTTTATTGTCCGAGCAGTGCGGCCAGTTGCAATAATTCTTTCTGCTTATATTCATTAGAAGGCCTGTCGAAACATTTAGCGGTTTCTTCCAGTAGGGTCTGGATGATACGCATATGCGATTGTGGCTTAAAATAAGCGGGTGAGGGTGGTACAGAAAGTCTCACAAAATAATTTTCCACGTCTTTGTGTGAGAAAGCCTGTCCTGTAGTAGCATCTACATAAAAATGGATCTTATCCTGCGGATGCCCTACATGGGTTGATGCATCATAGTCGGAATGATAAAATGCAATGATGCATTGCTTGGGAATATTGATGATCTTAGCATTGATATCCAGCTTATCGCACATCACCTGGTAAAGAATGCCATTGGTGAGTGCATTGCCCTTCTTGCTTTCCAGTACCTTATTGATAAAGAAATCATCCGGGTGCTCATAATTCACTTCCACACCTTTCAGGTTATAATAATTGTAGATGATACTCGATAACACATTGGCCTGTTCCAGTGGGGTAAGAAAACTGTTCAGCTCCAGCCATACATTGCGGCGGATCTTTTCTATATCCTGTAAAACGGGAGTGGTATGCAGATCCGGGTATTGAAATTTGCAAACGAGCAGTGCGCCGAATAAAAGATCGTGGTAACCGCTGTCGCGCCATTCAACGAGATCGTTATGCAGATCAGAATAATGCAGATGATGGATGATCATTTCAATCCTTTCCTGCACATCTTCGCTCAATGTGGTTTCCCAGAGATGCTCGAGGTTAGGGATGATATTCTTCCCATACGCCACTATCTTCTCTGAAACGGTGGAGTAAACCTCCTCATCGGGGTCGTCTATAAGCGTGAACAGCGCATTGATCTCTCTGGTCTCCTGCATATGATTTGGATCTGAAATGGTGGCGGATCTTCAATTTTCCGATACTATCTCCTTGATTTCCACATCAAACTAAATTAATTTTCAGTTACCAATCCATGGGAAGTTATCCTATTGATGTGGAAACAAGGATTAACTGCTGAATAATAATATTGTTATATGTACGTTATCCAGGTCTGGTTCCTGTGTATAAATGCCAAAAATTAACACCCAAGCAAGGGCTTTATTGGCTATTTTTGCAACTTAATACGTTAACGATTACTATGTCACAATTCGCCATTCCAAAATTTCCGGCAGTATCTAAATCCCTTCACACAGACCTGAAAAAACGGGTTCAACAGTATTTTGATGAGCGCGGGATCGATTCTACGGGCACACCTAAATTATTTACCAAAGCCATCGTAATGGTGATCGCTCTGGTATTGGTATATATCTACCTGCTTGTATGGACCCCGGTTTGGTACTTTGCTATTGCAGAATGTATCGTAATGGGCGGCCTGGTAGCCGGTATCGGTTTTAATGTGATGCACGATGGAAGCCATGGCAGTTTCAGTACCAACAAATGGGTAAACCGTATTGCCGCTTCATCTATCAGCTTACTTGGTGCCAATCACTTTATGTGGAATATGAAGCATAACATGATCCACCACAGCTTTACCAATATTGACGGAGTAGATGATGATATTGAGATCGGCATCCTTATGCGTATGGCACCCACCCAGAAGCGTTACAAAATGCATAAGTTCCAGCATTTTTATTTCTGGTTTCTCTATATGCTGCTTTATGTGTTCTGGATCTTCTTCACCGACTATCAAAAATATTTTTCCCGCAAGATCGGAAATGTGCCATTGAAGAAAATGGAAATGAAAGACCATATTGAATTCTGGGGTGTGAAAGTGTACCATGCATTGGTATTTATCGTACTTCCGATCGCAGCTGTTGGCTTTGTGAGTTGGGTGATCGGATTCCTCGTAATGAGCCTGGTAGCCGGTTTTATCCTGAGCATCGTTTTCCAGCTGGCACACACAGTAGAACATACAGAGTTTCCGGTGATGGACATCGAAACCCAGCGGATGCCGGATGAATTTGCGGCACATCAGATCAAGACCACTGCTAATTTTGCAACCCGCAATAAACTGGTTAGCTGGTTAGTCGGCGGATTGAATTTTCAGATCGAACACCACTTGTTCCCTAAGATCTCACACGTTCATTATCCCGCTATCAGCGAGATCGTACGTAATGTGTGCAGGGAATACCAGTTACAATATATTGAGTACCCAACCATGCGTAAAGCGGTAGTGGCACACGTGAAGTTCTTGAGAGAGATGGGCAGACACGATTAGTTCGTAAAGTAGTTATAGAAGTTAAAAGGGTTATAATAGTTAAAGAGGGATTTTCCCATCTAACTATTTTAACCCTTTTAACTTTTGTAACCAAACACCTTATTTCTTCTTCGCTGCCTTTTTCACAGCTGTTTTCTTCGCCGTCTTGGTAGCAGCAGATTTAGTTGCCGCTTTCTTTGTGGCCGCTTTGGTTTTCTTTGCAAAAGCATTCGGTACCTGTTCTTCGATCATTTTTTTGATGATCTCGAT
Organism: Chitinophagaceae bacterium; assembly: GCA_947455605.1. Taxonomy (GTDB): domain Bacteria; phylum Bacteroidota; class Bacteroidia; order Chitinophagales; family Chitinophagaceae; genus Sediminibacterium. The sequence continues at coordinate 71,063 of CANGOX010000005.1, read as the reverse complement.
ATCGATATCTACCAGTTCTTCCGGAGTATATTTTGCCGTATCCGCTTTTCTGCCCAGTTTCAGCATCTTCTTCTGGAAGCGGATGAACGGACCCCAACGGCCATTTTCGATAGAGATCTTTTCAGCCGGCCATTGTTTGATAAATCGGTTGGCTTCCTTGGCAACTTTTTTCTCTACCAGTTCATCAATATCTTTTTGTGAGAGGGTATCAAAATTATAAGCTCTTGGGATATTGATGTACATATCGTTCCACTTAATAAAGGGGCCGAATCTTCCCTTGCCCTTTGTTACAGGAAGTTCATCATAAAATCCGATGGGAGCATCGGCCAATTGCTTTTCAGTAATGAGTTGAATGGCCCTTTCGAGTTCTATTGTATGCAGGTCTTCTCCTTTTGGAATAGAAATGAATTGTTCGCCTAATTTGATATAAGGACCAAAACGCCCCACATTTACGGCGAGCTCCTGTCCTTCATATTCACCCAGGGTTCTGGGTAAAGAGAACAGCTGCATGGCTTCTTCCATGGTAATGGTCTCAATACTCTGCGCCTGGTTAAGTTTGGCAAATCTTGGTTTTTCCGTTTCGTCGGCTGTATCACCGATCTGCACCATGGGGCCATAGCGGCCCATACGGGCAATTACTTTCTTGCCGGTGGCCTCGTCTATACCCAGCTCTCTTTCGCCCTTGGCGCGCTCCGCATTCTCCAATGTGTGCTCTATGGTTTCATGAAAAGGCTTGTAAAAACCATCGATCATGTTGCTCCATTTGATCTTGCCTTCGGCTATCTCATCAAACTCCTGTTCTATCCTTGCGGTGAAACCAAAATCCATCACCTTGGTAAAGTACTGCTTCAGAAAATCGGTTACTACAATACCCAGATCCGTAGGGAAGAGTTTATTTTTCTCCGCGCCGGTATTTTCCATGATCACCTGCTTTTCAACCGCATCATTTTTAGTGAGGCGCAACAGGTTCATGGCTCTTTTGATCCCATCCTTCTCACGCTTCTCTACATAATTTCTTTTGATAATTGTAGAAATGGTAGGTGCATAGGTAGATGGACGGCCAATGCCCAGCTCTTCCAGTTTCTTTACAAGGGAGGCTTCTGTATACCTTGCTGCAGGGCGGGTGAATTTTTCCGCTGCAGTCATATGGGTAAAATTGAGCGTATTCCCAATGGTTAACGGTGGCAGCATGCCTTCTGTATCCTCATCATCTTCCTCATCCTTTCCTTCGAGATATACTTTAAGGAAACCATCAAATTTCATCACTTCACCGTTGGCAGAAAGTGTTTCGTTATTGGTGCTGATATTGATCCTGGCTGTTGTTTTCTCAAACTCTGCATCACTCATTTGTGAAGCGATGGTTCTTTTCCAGATCAGTTCATACAATCTTCTGGAGTCTTCATCCTCTACTGAAAAATTACTCATGTATGTAGGACGAATGGCTTCGTGCGCTTCCTGTGCATTTTCATTTTTGTTCTTGAATTTGCGGGGCTGGTGGTATTCAGGCCCATAAGAAGTGGTGATCTGGTTGCGGATATCCGATAATGCTGTATCACTCAAACTGATACTGTCTGTACGCATATACGTGATCTTACCGCTTTCATATAATTTTTGTGCCAGTAACATGGTACGGCTTACACCATATCCTAATTTACGTGAGGCTTCCTGTTGTAGGGTAGAAGTGGTGAAAGGAGCTGCCGGTGTGCGTTTGGCCGGTTTTACCAAAATATCGGTTACTTTATAGTTAGCACCCTTACAGCTATCCAGAAAAGATTGTGCATCATCAATGGTTGCTACTTTGGAAGGACCTTCTGCTTTGAAGGTTACCTGCTTATTATTGATATCTGCAGCAGTAAAGAATGCATCAATTTTATAGCTGCTTTCAGGCAGAAAATGATTGATCTCTCTTTCTCTTTCCACAATTAATCTTACGGCCACACTCTGTACACGACCGGCACTCAAACTTCTCTGCATACCTATCTTGCGCCATAATACAGGGCTCAGTTCAAAACCTACCAGCCTGTCCAGAACCCTTCTGGCCTGCTGTGCATTTACCAGGTCCATATTAATGATACGCGGATTTTGAACCGCGGCTTTAATAGCGGGAGCAGTAATTTCATGGAAAACGATCCGCTTGGTTACTTTCGGATCCAGTCCAAGCACTTCGGCCAGATGCCAGCTGATACTCTCTCCCTCACGGTCCTCATCCGATGCAAGCCAGACTTCGTCGGCCTTTTTGGCCATCTGTCTTAATTCTTTCACCACACGTTCCTTGTCTTCCGGAACCTTATATCTTGGCAGGTAATGATTGTTTACATCAATACCCATATCATCCTTTTCCAGGTCTCGGATATGGCCATAGCAGCTCCTGACCTCGAAATCGCTTCCGAGAATCTTTTCTATGGTTTTGGCCTTGGCCGGTGACTCAACGATCAATAAGTTTTTTGCCATACTGCATCTAAATCCGCGTCTGACGGAACTTTTATTGAAACTTTTCTTTTGGCCAACCCTATACAAAATGCTCCCCTGGTGGGGAGAATTTTGGGGTTGTTACCCTGCAATATTAGGCGAAACCATCAAATCACAAAAAATATCAGGAAAGACTACCGCTAAAAAAGTGGACGATCTCGCTGCAAATTTTGTTGTCTTTATATACTTTACTATGTCCCAGTTCTTCAGTTATCAGGAAGGTAACATGCGGCAGCTTAAGGCTTATGACGGGTTTTACATCTTCAAAAGGACAGATCGTATCCTGCTTATCGTGTATCCATAACACATTGGCTGAAATATTTTTTACCACCCGGCTAACGGAGTAGTAACTAACGGGTTTATCTGCAATATCCCGGAGCATCTGTTCAAAAGCCTCCTTTACTTTTTCCTCAACGGGTATCATGGTAAAGAAATTATCCAGCGCTCTTTGGGTTTCTGTAGCAGGGGCAACCAACACTAGTTTCCGGTTTTGGTTATCGCTAAAGTCTTCAAATGCAAGGGAAGCGGCCAGGCCGCCGAGTGAATGTCCCATAATACCATATAAAGGACCAAACCGGTTCTCTATCTCAAGAATGGCTTTTTTATAGATAGCGGCGTTGATGAGCTTCCCCTCACTGCTTCCATGTGCCGGGGCATCAAAAGCTAATACGGTAAATCCCTCTTTTTTTAGCGGGGCTATATATTTCTCAAATTTATAGGCGTAACTGCTGAACCCATGACAAATAAGGATGGTTTTGCCATTGGGGTGCTCGGATCTCCACCTGAAACCGCGGATGACCGAACCTTCTAAATCAAATGACAGTTTTTCGGCTTTATGAAAGACAGGCGGCTCTTTTCTTTTCTTTTTTTGCGAAAACGGGGTACAGAACAGCTCAAAAGCAGCTTCGGCAGCTTTCCGGGGTAACAGGATGCCGATGGTTCTCAGCTTGGTCTTATAATAACTGATCAAGAGCCGCTGGGCTAATTTCATCTTCATGCGCCCAAAGATAGGCAGGCGGCTTTACCGAAAAGTGGGCCTTTGATAGACGGTTGGGCGGGTTTGCGGTCAAAAACTGAAATAAAAATGGCAGGATCAAACTTTTCCGTAACTCGATTGGTTAAATAAGCATTCTGAAATACTTTTGCCACCCAACTGAACCAGGTATGTATAACATTAAGATAAAATTTGAACAGAAAGGACTGGAGCCTGTTACCCTAACGAATATTAGTGATGACCAGAGTCTGCTGGAGGTTTGCCTGGACAACGATATTGAACTTCACCACAATTGCGGAGCGGTTTGTGCCTGCAGCACCTGTCATATTTATATAGACAAAGGCATGGACCATCTGGAAGAACTGGGAGATAAAGAGGAAGATTTTATTGACCGTGCCGTAAACCCGCGGATCAACTCAAGACTGGGTTGCCAGTGTGTTTTACAACCCGGCTCCGGCGACATAGAAATCACTTTACCCGACCAAACCCAATTCTTAGGTGAATAGCAACCCCAAACTCCAAACCCCAAACTCCCAACCCCACCATGTCGCATTTTGAACCACCCATACACTGGAACGACCACGAAGATATTGCCATGAAACTTTATGAGCGCTTTGGGGATGATTTTACAGAAGGAAAGATCTATCGCATCCGTTTTACCGATCTGTTGGAATGGATCCTCGAAATACCGAAATTTGAAGGAACCCGTGAACAAAGTACCGAAGGCCATCTGGAAATGATACAGAGTGCCTGGGTGTATGAGTGGAGAGACAATCAGAAATAATTTTGAAATTTTCGATTTTGGAATTTTGAAATCGGAAAATAAATTCCAAAATCTCATCTTTTGCTTAGCAAATTCAAACATATCACCACTTTTGTTTTCGACGTAGACGGCGTTCTTACAGATGGCAGTTTATTCGTATTGCCCGATGGATTGATGGCCAGGCGGATGAATATAAAAGATGGCTATGCTTTGCAGCTGGCAGTGAAGAAAGGATATCATGTGGTGATTATTTCTGGTGGTAATTCTCCGGAGGTAAAACAAAGATTACTGAACCTGGGTATTACAGAAGTATGGATGCAGGTGACAGATAAATCGGCTGTGCTGGAAAAATTCATGCAGGAAAATAAACTCGATAAGTCTTCCGTGCTTTATATGGGTGATGACATACCTGATCTGCTGGTGATGCAATTAGCAGGTTTGCCCACCTGTCCCGCAGATGCGGCGCAGGAGATCAAAGAAAAATCTGTCTATATATCACACCTGAAAGGCGGAGAGGGTTGTGCCAGAGATGTGATCGAAAAGACACTGAAACTGAGGGGTGATTGGGGTGAGGATACAGCTGTAAGGTCGCAATAACCCATCCGATATCATTTGCCCCCGCTTGTGTAACTTGCAACCTAAATACTCATTTTGAAGACAGTAGCCGCATTTTTCAGACTGGTAAGATGGCCCAATCTGGTATTCATCATCTTAACACAGTTCCTGTTTGAGTATTGTATCTATCAACGCATTTATGGGTATTCATGGAACAACCCGGTTGAAACCCGCCAGTTTATCTTTCTGGTATTGGCTTCTGTACTGATTGCGGCGGCCGGTTATATCATCAATGATTATTTTGACCTCAATATTGACCAGATCAATAAACCGGATAAAGTAGTAGTGAATACGCTCATCAGCAGGCGATGGGTTATTTTCTGGCATATGACCCTGAGTTTGCTTGGCCTATTCTTTACCGTTTCTGCCCTGCCAATTGCAGAATACTGGTATCTCGTTCTGGGTAACCTGGCGAGTATTATTCTCCTCTGGTTCTATTCAACCAATTTTAAAAAGCAACTGTTGATTGGGAATGTATTGATCTCACTGCTTACTGCCTGGGTGATCGGGATCATCTTTTTTTCGAAATACCTTTTAAAAATAAATTCACTGCTCAACGTAGATACTAACCAGGTTCGTTTTTTCAGGCTCACAATTTTGTATGCATCTTTTGCATTCATTATTTCACTGATACGCGAAGTGATCAAGGATATGGAAGATATGGATGGCGACAGAAAATATGGTTGCCGCACCATGCCCATTCTATGGGGTATGAATGCGAGTAAAGTATTTGTTGCCGTGTGGATTATTGTACTGGTATCTGTTCTGCTGATACTGCAATTCTATGTGCTGCCGTTTGGCTGGTGGATCAGTGCGTTGTATTGTTTATTGCTGATCATACTACCTTTGGTGTGGATCTTATTCAAATTATTCAAAGCACAGTCTGCAGAAGATTTTCACCGCCTCAGCACCGTTATTAAACTCGTTATGTTTACCGGTATCCTGTCAATGTTATTTTTCAGGATCTATTAATGTAATAAAAGAAAAGTATGCAGGATATTATTTTGGCATCCCAATCGCCCAGACGAAAATTATTACTGGAATGGGCCGAAGTTCCTTTTGAAGTGTTCGTAAAACATACGGATGAAACATTTCCTGCGGAACTGTCGCCATCAGAAACAGCTGTTTATATTGCCCGTAAAAAAGCAAGTGCTGTTCAGGAACATGTGCAGAAGGCTTTCCATGGCGAAATGCTGGGTAAAGTGATCCTTGCAGCTGATACGATTGTTGTTTTGGAAGAGAGGATCATTGGTAAACCCGAAGACCGTGATGATGCGATCAGTATACTGAAGTCGCTCTCAGGAAAAATGCATAGAGTGATCACGGGCGTAGTAATGCTGCATAAAAACAGAGAGTTTGCTTTTGCAGATACAACTGAAGTGAGTTTTCACACGCTCAGCGATACACAGATAGAATATTATGTAGATAAATACAAACCCTACGATAAAGCCGGTGCCTATGCTATTCAGGAATGGATCGGTGTTACCGGAATAAAAAGTATTAAGGGCGATTTTTATAATGTTATGGGGTTACCCGTTAGCCGCGTACTGCAAGAGCTGTATAAGATAAATTTATAAACGAAAATCAGGTATTTACCGCATCTCCTTAGTTTGTAATTTTTCAGTTGGCCGCATCTAAAGCGGTTAGCTATGAACGAAAGATTATTGCAATTTATCTGGCAGTTCCAGTATTATCAAAAACAGGATTGCCATACTACTTCAGGTGAAGCGCTGTATGTAGATAGACCCGGTATGCTGAATCTGCACCAGGGCCCCGATTTTTCGGAAGCTATTATCCGCATTGGTACTACTATCTGGGCAGGGAACATTGAATTACATATCCGTTCTTCTGATTGGTTCAAACACCATCATAGTTCCGATGCCAACTATGGCAATATTATCCTGCATGTGGTTTGGGAAGATGACCAACCTGTTTATGACCGGCTGGGGTATGCGTTGCCCACCTTCGAATTGCGTTCGCGGATTTCAGGTATAATGCTGGATCGTTATCGGGAAATGATGGAGACCTTGCAGCAAGTTCCCTGTCATTCCTTTTTACCCGCGCTTCAGGAATTGGGATGGATGGCATGGAAGGAAAGGCTGGCAGCAGAGAGACTGGAAAGGAAATCAGCCCATGTGCTCAATCTGCTGAAACAATCCAACCATCATTGGGAAGAAGTTTGCTGGTGGATGCTGGCTGCAAATTTCGGCATCAGGGTAAACCATGTATTATTTGAGATGGTAGCCAAAAGTATTCCCATCAACACGATCGCAAAACATAAGAACCAGTTACACCAGCTGGAAGCCCTTTTATTAGGACAGGCCAATCTTCTCTCAGGCAAATATGAAGAAGCCTATCCCATTATGTTGCAGAAGGAATATCGTTTTCTGAAAAAGAAATATGGCTTACATCCGGTATCAAAACAACCCGCTTTTTTGCGGATGCGGCCTGCGGCTTTTCCAACAGTTCGATTGGCACAGCTGGCCATCTTAATAAATGGTTCGTCCAATCTTTTTTCCATGCTGAAGGAATCTGTGCATGCGGAGAAAGCTATGGAACTGTTTATGGTCACTGCTAATGATTACTGGAACGATCATTACCGTTTTGATGAGATCAGTACCCGGCAACCCAAGCATCTGGGCAAACAGATGGCAGAGAATATCCTGATCAATTCGGTGATCCCGCTATTGTTTGCCTATGGGTTGTACAGCAAAGAAGAGGCGTATAAAGAAAGATGCATCCAATGGCTGTATCACCTGCCTGCCGAGCAGAACCGGATCACCCTATCCTGGCAAAATAAAGGCATTACCCATCGCTCAGCGCTGGATTCGCAGGCATTGATAGAACTTACAAATCAATATTGTGTTAATAAACGCTGTCTGGATTGTGCCGTAGGCAACAAAATTCTCAAAAACTACGTCTAAGCTTACAATTACCAGTTGAACTGCATATCCAGTTCAACATCGGGATGTAAAGTTCTTTCAACAGGGCAGGTACGGGCCGTTCTCTCGAGAATTTCTTTGGTCTTATCATCAAGGTTCAATCCGGAAGGGAAATAAAGATGGGCAACGATCTTACCAATACGACGGGGATCGCTCACCATCACTTTGGTAATATCCACACGGGTTCCATCGAGTTGGATATCCATGGTCCTTGCCTTAATACCCATGGTGGTGATCATACAGGTACCTAGGGCCACAGCTACCATATCGGTAGGGGAAAAACGTTCGCCCTTGCCCTGGTTATCGGTAGGGGCATCGGTTTCAATAACGGTGCCGCTTTGAATATGGGTAGCACTGGTGCGGAGATCGCCTTTATAAATAATTTGTGAAGTCATTGTATCATTTTGCCATAAATTTACAAGTAACAAATCAAATGGAAGTGAAGAAGCTATTATTAATGTCATTCATCCTGAGTTCAGTGTTTGTTTCTGCGCAGCAGACCGTAAAATCTACTAATACGGACACCAAGCAGCAGAAGAAAGCCGACCGCCGTGAAAAGATCAACCAGTTGATCAAACAGGAAGAAGAAGGGGCCTTGATCTATCAGAAACAGGGTGCATTTGGTTTTAAATTCAATACCGATGCCTGGAGTATGTTCTATGAACATGGAAAATACAAGACCATCAACAAAACCAGTTTATGGTGGCTCGAATTAGGCGAAAGAAAACACCCTAAGGAAGAAAAAGTTCCTACCCTTAATGCACAGCAGGGATTTCTGATCATATCCAGTTATATCTACGGTAAGCGCAATAATTTTTATTACCTGAAAGCGGGCCTTGGACAGCAAACATTGATCGGTGGTAAAGGCAATAAGAACGGGGTAGCGGTTTCCGCCATCTATGGTGGAGGCTTTTCTGCCGGCTTGCTGAAACCTTATTATCTGGAGATCGTGAATCCTTCTACCAATAAGAAGGAAGAGATCAAATACAATAACAACGATAACCTCTTCCTCGATCCCACCATCATACTCGGGAAAGGCAGTTTTGGCAAAGGGTTTAACGAGATCAAATTCGTTCCCGGTGCACATGCAAGGGCCGCCCTCCGTTTTGATTATGGCCGTTACAATGAAGTGCTTTCCGCTATGGAAGTAGGGGTTAATGCAGAGTATTATTCTCAAACCATGCCTATTCTGCTCCTAAACAAGGAAAAGAAATTCTTTTTCAACGCTTATATCGCCCTCGTTTTTGGTAAAAGAAAGTAAGCTATTTTTGCAGCCGGAGGTTTTTAGTCAGGTAGAGAATACCCAATGGTTTCTCAACCCCAAACTCCAAACCCCAAATACCAAACCCTTCAGCATGCTGGAATTACCCGTAGTGACCAAAATTGAAACGACCGATACCCCTCTCAAAAAGCCCAACTGGCTCCGCGTAAAACTGCCTATTGGCGAAAGCTATAAACATGTGCGTGGCCTGGTGGATACCCATAAACTGCATACGATCTGTGAAAGCGGCAATTGCCCCAATATGGGTGAATGCTGGGGCGAAGGAACGGCCACTTTTATGATCCTTGGCAATGTTTGTACCCGAAGCTGTGGTTTTTGTGCCGTAGCTACCGGAAGGCCGGAAGCAGTTGACTGGAACGAGCCGCAACGTGTGGCAGAAGCCATTCACCTGATGAAAGTGAAGCACGCAGTACTCACCAGTGTTGACCGTGATGAACTGAAAGATGGCGGCTCTATTATCTGGTACAATACCATTGAAGCCGTTAAAGGACTGAACCCAGATACTACAATGGAAACCCTGATCCCCGATTTCCAGGGCAGGGCCGACCAGGTACAGCGAATTATTAATGCAGCCCCACATGTAGTAAGCCATAATATGGAAACCTGTGAACGCTTAACCAAACAGGTTCGTGTACAGGCCAAGTACCGCCGAAGCCTGGATGTATTAAGGATGCTCAAAGAAGGGGGCATGCGTACCAAGACCGGCATGATGCTGGGCCTGGGTGAAACCAAAGAAGAAGTGATCCAAACCATGGAAGACCTGGTGGCTGTGGGCACAGATGTGCTTACACTCGGACAATACTTACAACCCACAAAAAAACATCTACCTGTTCAGCGCTTTGTGCATCCCGATGAGTTTGCAGAACTGCGTGAAATTGGGTACCAGATCGGATTTGATTATGTGGAAAGCGGTCCGCTGGTGCGTTCTTCTTACCATAGTGAAAAACATGTGATAGCCGGGTATGGAAAAAATAAATGGATGGAAGAAAAACAAATAACGATTCAATCATAATGATAAACGTCGGCTATGCCCGGCGTTTTTTATGTTTAGTATATGAGAAAAACAACCTGCTTACACATTCTTGTAACCCTCATAACCACTTCTTCTGTACATGCGCAATGGAACTGGAAAAATGTGGATTCTCTTTTTCAGCCGTTGCCCGCATCTGTGCATGTATATATGACCCATGATCTTACGGAAGGGAAACCCAATATTGCTTACTATGTTAGTGCCGAATTAAAAGATAAGTCACTCAGTTTTACAACACAGGTTGGCAATGGTAAAAGATATACGCCGGATCAATATTATGCACAGGAGCAGAAGCCCTTATTAGTAATGAACACCACATTTTTTGAGTTTGTTCATAACAGTAATCTGAATGTAGTGATCAAAGACGGAAACTTACAGGCTTACCAGTTACACACGCTTGCCGGAAAAGGAAAAGACACGCTAACGTTTAAACATACATTTGGAAGTGCTATTGGCATTGATAAAAAAAGAAAAGCAGATGTGGCCTGGTTATATACAGATACATCGGATGCAAATATTTATGCTACACAAAAAGTGATCAATTACTTTAAAGATTCCGTTGCAAAACATACTGAAAAAGACATGGTGGCAAAAGGAGATTTCAGAAAATGGAAAATGCAGACAGCGGTAGGCGGTGGCCCTGTGTTAATTCAGAATGGAGAGATACAGATCACCAATAATGAAGAGATCAAATTTGCAGGTAAAGCCATCAACGATAAACATCCCCGTTCTGCTATGGGTTATACAGCAGATGGTAAATTGATATTCCTCATCATCGAAGGCCGTTTTCCTGGAAAGGCTGAAGGAGCTACACTTACCCAGGAAGCACAAATGCTGAAACAGGCAGGTTGCATAGAAGCATTGAATTTAGACGGAGGAGGAAGCAGTTGTTTACTCATCAATGGAAAACAAACCATTACGCCGAGTGATAAGGAAGGAGAGAGAGCGGTGCCGGCGGTGTTTTTAATTAAGAATTAAAAATTAAAAATTGGCAGCCGGAGAGGTTATACCTGCTTAAGTGTTTTGAGGATGGTGGCGAGTATACGTATTATTTCTTCACAATCTTCTATCATTGAATTGGCTGCCTTAGGTTCTAAGATGCTGCTATCCCGTATTAGTTTTAGCCAGAACCGGGTTTCTCTGGCTTCTTTATGAGCAATGTCTAACTTTGCTTTAAAATCATTTCTGGAAGACCCTCCCATGGCTTCTTCAACATTGGCTCCAATTGATGTGCCTGAACGGATGAGTTGTTTGGATAGATGGTATTCCTTCTTTTCGTTAGACAGATAACGAAACAGTTTTACAACGCGCAAAGCGAAAAGATAGCTTTTGTTAAGAATGATGTTATCCTGCTTCATAAAAAAGGGATTTGCTACAAACTAGCAAATCCCTTTTTATCAAAATAGCGTATAAATACCTAATTTTTAATTCTTAATTTTTAATTATTAATTACTATTTCAGCTCCCATACTAATGCACTAGCTCCAAGTATCGCTGCATCAGATTCTTTCAAATGGCTCACTAATATTTTTACTTTGTTCTGAAATACCTGGATCAGGTTTGCTTCCATATGTTCTCTGGTAGGTTTGAGAATTAACTCTCCCGCCTTGGTTAGTCCGCCAAACAAAATGATCGCTTCCGGACTTGAGAACATAACAAAATTGGCAAGAGCCATTCCCAAAATCTTTCCTGTAAATTCAAATATTTCTTTAGCCAGTTCATCGCCTTCAACAGCAGCTTCATATACTTTTTTAGAGTCCATTTCTTCATTGGGCACTTTTCTCAGCAAGCTGGGTGTTTTGCTGTTGGCCAATAATTCAATGGCTGTGGCTCTCACACCGGTGGCTGATGCATAGCTTTCGAGGGAACCTTTTTTACCGGTGCCCGCATGCATGCGGCCATCGGGTATGATGATGGTGTGGCCGAGTTCGCCGGCAAATCCATCGTGTCCATAGATCAGTTTACCATTGGCTACTATGCCGCTGCCTACGCCGGTACCGAGCGCAATCAGTATAAAGTCTTTCATATCCTTTGCTGCACCATACATCATCTCTCCCAAAGCAGCCGCATTGGCATCATTGGTTAGTACAACAGGAAGCTTGAATTTATCTTCAAACATTTTTGCCAAAGGCAGGATCCCTTTCCAGGGAAGATTAGGGGCATATTCAACTGTACCTGTATAATAATTTCCATTAGGGGCTCCTACTCCAATTCCTTTGATCCTTCCGATACCACCTGCCTGTTCCAGCATCGGAACAAGGTTGGCATGCAACTCGTCTATAAAACTTTCTACCTCTTTGTGTTTGCGGGTAGACATTTCGCTTGAAAAAAGAAGGTTGCCTAGCCTGTCTACAATACCGAATTTGGTTCCGGTACCGCCGATATCGATACCGATTGCTAATTGTTCTAAACTGGATGTTGTCCTGGGCATATTGCTAGAATTTTCCTTAACTGACATGATGGATCAAAGTTATACAACAAAGTTTAATGGCCTCCGCTCGTCTTTATATCATAATCAATACCCTGTGATCGTAAGATAGATTTACAACGGATGGCATAAAACGCCAGATAAGCGAAACAAAGTGCACCCACAATATAACTGAATTGGATACCCAGAATATGATCTGCTGCTACATAACCCTGTAACCAGCTAATGATACCACCACCCATGATCATCATGATCAAAAGGCTGCTTCCCTGGTTGGTGTGTTTGCCCAGACCGGCAATTGCCAATGTAAAGATACAAGGCCATAATGTACTGCAGAATAAGCCTACACTGGTAAAGGCAAATACACTGGTCATGCCAGAAGTAAACATTCCGATTACCAAAGCAATAATTCCGAGTGTTGAAAAGATCAGCAACATTCTGGCAGGGTTGCCCTTACTTAAAATATCACCTGCGATCATAGTAACGATCACAAAACCGTATACATAAAAAGAACTCACATCATGTTGTGCTATAGCGTTCACGGCTAAGAATACACCAAATGCCAGATAGGGCATTAAGAAATTCAGGATCTTCTTGGCTCCTGCACTTACATCAAAAGCACCTACGGCACCGGTCCACCTGCCCATCATCAAACTTGCCCAGTAAAGAGAGATATATGGGGCTACCTGGTTGGTAGGCATATTCAGGTGCTGCTTCATATATTCAGGCAGGTTACTGGCGGTTGCCACTTCCACGCCTACATATACAAAGATGCCAATCATGCCTAATACCAGTTGCGGATATTGGAATACAGAAGCTTTGTGTAATACTTTACTGTCTGTTTCTGCTTCACTATCTGCAACCGCATCCAGATCGATCTTATTGGGAATACTTGAGAACTTAAAGAAGATGGCCACCAGTACAAACGCCACACCCAATACCAGGTAAGGGGTTTTTACACTTTCAATACTGGCTTCGGTAGAGCCGGCTGCCACACTGCCGAAAATGGCAAAGCTTACCAGCAAAGGTCCGATTGTTGTTCCGAAATTATTCACTCCACCTGCCATGTTCAAACGCTGTGAACCTGTTTTAGGATCTCCGATCACAATCGCCAATGGGTTGGCTGCAATCTGTTGTAGTGAAAAACCAAGTCCTACAATGAATAAACCGGTGATCATTAATGTGAATGATCTGTCGTTGGCAGCAGGGTAAAACAACAAAGTACCAATCGCTGATATGATCAGTCCTAGGGCAATACCATTTTTATAGCCAATCCGGTTCAATACATCTCCACCTATCATCTTGGAAACAGCAAAGTATATGATGGAGCCTACAGTATAGGCAACATAAAAGGCAAGTGATACCAACTGGCTTTGGGCCTGTGATAGATCAAACGCTTTTTTGAAAACAGGGATCAGGATATCATTGGAAGCTGCAACAAATCCCCAGAAAAAGAACACAGAGATAAGGGTGCCGAATTGCGACCAGTTGGTTTTTTGATTCATAAGTAATCGTTAGAGGGTTTTCATAATATGACAGCCTAAAGTAAGTACATTTTGCATTTTTAAAAATTTTAAATCTTTATGCACTTATTCATTAAATTCATGCGGAAATTAGGCTTGATCATTAAATAACGATTATTCTCTCATGGAGATCATTCATGTAAGTGCCGAGTGTTATCCCATAGCCAAAGCCGGTGGTTTAGGAGATGTGGTAGGGGCCTTGCCCAAATATCAGGTTAAAGCCGGCCATATTGCCAAAGTTGTGATGCCCATGTACCGCACCAAGTTCCTGTATGAAAATGAGTGGACGGTTGACTTTAAAGGCTCTTCCAATCTGGGCAACTGGTTTTTTGAATACACAGTTATTAAAGAAACCACTAATAAGCTGGGATTTGACCTCTTCCTCATAGATATCAATGGGTTGCTCGACAGACAGAAAGTTTATGGATATGATGATGATACCGAACGCTTTACTGCCTTCCAGATCGCACTGGTAAACTGGATGAGCAGCTGGGAGCATCAACCTGATATAGTGCATTGCCACGACCATCATACAGGCCTCGTTCCTTTTATGATGCAGTATTGCTACGATTATAATAAACTCAGTCATATACCTACGGTTTTTACCATCCATAATGCCCAATACCAGGGCCAGATGGGATGGGATAAAAGCCGTTATATACCACGCTGGGATCTATGGAAAAGGGGAATGCTCGAATGGGCAGACACCATTAATCCATTAGCTTCTGCCGTAAAATGTGCCGGGAAAGTAACAACCGTTAGTCACAGTTATATGGACGAACTCAGGTACAACTCCAATGGTATGGAGAAATTATTTGAGTATGAGCGGGGTAAATGTTCCGGTATTCTGAATGGAATCGATAATGAAGTGTGGGATCCTGCAACTGATAAATACCTTACAGAACATTTTTCGGTGAAAACCGTTTCCGAAGGAAAACAAAAGAATAAGGAGTCGCTTTGTAATCAGTTTGGACTGGACCCTGCTAAACCTCTGTTTGTTTTCATTGGCCGTTTGGTAGGGGAGAAAGCTGCCGAAATTTTACCCGATGCTATCAAATCTGCTATCCACCATACGCAGGGTGAAGCCTGTTTTCTGGTGTTAGGTAGTGGTGAAACCCAAGTAGAATGGGCGTTTCAGCAAATGGTAGAACCGTATAAAGGTTTATTTAATACCGTGATCGGTTATGATGAAACCCTTAGCCATAGAATGTATGCCGGTGCTGATTTTCTGTTAATGCCAAGTAGGGTAGAACCTTGCGGACTGAACCAGATGTATGCTATGCGTTATGGAACCGTACCCGTGGTAAGAAGTACCGGTGGTTTGCAGGATACGGTGGTTGATATGGGTGAACCGGATGGGTTTGGTATCCGTTTTAACCATGCCAGTGTTAGTGATGTAGATTATTCGATCGGCCGTGCGGTTTCTGTTTACAAAGACAAAGCCCACATGAAAAAGATGCGTCAATACATGATGCAGATCGATCATAGCTGGGAGAGTACGGTGGATCAGTACACACAATTGTATCAGAGTTTACAGTGATATATATTTTAGTTCATAGACCATAGTCTATGAACAAACCTAAAGCTAAATTGCCATTATGAATACGATCTCCAAATCAGTAGTTGCTGTGATCCTTGGCGGTGGCGCAGGC
This sequence comes from Chitinophagaceae bacterium, assembly GCA_947455605.1. Classification (GTDB taxonomy): domain Bacteria; phylum Bacteroidota; class Bacteroidia; order Chitinophagales; family Chitinophagaceae; genus Sediminibacterium. Next base: position 55,366 of record CANGOX010000005.1, on the reverse strand, counting down.
AGTCGCCTGTACCCGCTCACTTCCAGCCGTTCCAAGCCAGCCGTTCCTATTGCAGGTAAATATCGATTGGTAGACATCCCTATCAGTAACTGTATCAACAGCAACATCAACCGGATGTTTGTGTTAACACAGTTCAACTCGGCCTCTTTGAATAAGCATATCAAGAATACCTATCATTTCAGTGCTTTCAGTACCGGATTTGTAGACATACTTGCCGCCGAGCAAACACCCGATAACCCGGGCTGGTTTCAGGGTACGGCAGATGCGGTAAGACAATCATTACGTCATATTTCCAACCTCGAATTTGAATATATCCTGATCCTCAGTGGCGACCAGTTATACCAAATGGATTTTAGCGAAATGATGGATGCACACAAAGCAACAGGCGCTGATATTTCTATTGCCACCATCCCGGTGAACGACCGCGACGCACCTGAATTCGGGATCCTCAAAACAGATGAGAAAAGTTTTATCACCTCATTTATAGAAAAACCCAAGAAAGAGCTGTTACCTGAATGGACAAGTGATACAGGTGCCGCCATGCAGGGTGAAGGAAGGAATTATCTCGCATCCATGGGTATCTATGTATTCAGCAAACAGGTATTGTATGACCTGCTGAACAAAGCCCATCCGCAGGCAACCGATTTTGGTAAGGAGATCATACCGGATTCCATCGCTCATTATAAAGTAACCAGCTTCCAATATGATGGTTACTGGACCGATATTGGAAATATCTATTCTTTCTACGAAGCCAACCTGGCTTTAACACAGGAAGTTCCTCCCTTTAATTTATTTGATAATAATAAAACGGTGTACAGTCGCGCCAGAATGTTGCCACCCGCCAAGATCAGCGGAACCACATTGGAGAAAACGATCATTGCCGAAGGTTCAATTATTCATGCAAGCCGCATAGAGCAAAGTGTGGTGGGTATCCGGGCACGTATCGGACATGGCACCACCGTTGTGAGCACCTATATCATGGGTAACGATTATTACGAAACCCTTGAAGAAATGGAAACCAACCTGCGTCATGGCTTACCTAAAATAGGTATTGGCGAACGCTGTTATATCAAAGATGCCATCATTGATAAGAACTGCCGGATCGGAAATGATGTACGCATCAATGGAGGAAGTCATTTGGCCAATACAGACCATGCACTTTATACTGTAAAAGATGGTATTGTTGTGGTTAAGAAAACAGCTGTATTGCCCGATGGATTTGTGATATAAGTCTAAACGCCCTATAACTAAATTCGAAAACATCCCTTTGTGGATGTTTTTTTATTGTATTTTAGAGTACGTGTAATAATTACATGATACCTCTTAAACGATTGCTATGTCTACTACCTCCACCGGTACTAAACCCCGTCTTGGCTTCTGGCAGATTTGGAACATGTGTTTTGGTTTTTTCGGGATCCAGTTTGGCTGGAGCCTGCAGATGGGAAACATGAGTGCCATCTATGAATACCTGGGTGCCTCTCCCGAACAGATACCCGGTTTATGGTTGGCGGCACCCATGACAGGCTTGATCGTACAACCCATCAGTGGGTATATGATCGACAGGACCTGGCATCCCAGGCTCGGCCGCAGACGCCCTTATTTTTTAATTGGAGCAATACTCAGTTCATTGGCTTTATTTGTTATGCCCAATGCCTCTGTGATCTGGATGGCCGCAGGAACGCTATGGATCCTCGATTCCTGTATCAATATAAGTATGGAGCCCTTCCGTGCATTTGTAGCAGATAACCTGGATGAAAAACAAAGGCCCTTCGGTTTTGCCATGCAGAGTATGTTTATCGGACTGGCTTCTTTTATTGCCGGCTACCTCCCGCAGAAATTAGTAGAATGGTTTGGTGTGTCGAGAGATAAATCAGGTGGAGCAATTCCACAGAATATTATGTTGTCATTTTATATCGGTGGTGCAGTATTTCTGATCTCTGTTTTATATACTGTTTTCAAAAGCAAGGAATATCCACCTGCAGATCCAGACTGGAAAGAGAAACTGAACGAATCGGGTAAAGGTATTGGTGGCGGGATCAAAGAAATTATTACATCTATTAAAGAGATGCCCGATCAGATGAAACGGCTGGCACTGGTTAATTTTCTTACCTGGCCGGGACTGTTCCTGATGTGGTTCTATTACAGCACGGGTGTTGCTGCAGATATTTTTGGTGGTGACCCTAAAAACACGAGTGATGTATATACAAAAGGATTAGAGTATGCCAATACTACTTCTGCGATATTGAATTTAGTTACGTTCGCTTTCTCATTCACGCTACCTTTCTGGGTAAGTAAACTTGGGAAAAAATATACGCATACCGTTTGCTTATTAGTGGGTGGTGCCGGACTGATCATGGTGAATCATATTCATGATGCATCACTTTTATATGTAGCTATGGGAATGGTGGGTATTGCCTGGGCTTCTATCTTATCTATGCCCTATTCCATGTTGGCGGGCTGTTTGCCGGAAGGAAAGATCGGGATCTATATGGGGATCTTTAATTTCTTTATCGTGTTACCAGAGATCATCGCATCCCTTTTCTTTGGAAAGATCATGGAAAATGTTTTACATAACGACAGGTTGCTGGCTGTGCAGATCGGGGGATGTTTATTATGTCTTGCTGCCGTTGCCTGCGCAGTAATTGTGAAAGAAAATAAAGAATCAGCGTAACTATGAAGAAGTGGTTTTTTTTGGCAGCATTACTGGTATCTATCCATGCTTTCTCCCAATATGCAAAACTGTATCCCTCAAATTGGTATACCGGAATGAGATGGAACAAAGTGCAGATCCTGGTTCGTGGAGAATATGAAGGGTTTAAAAATGAGAAAGTGAGGATACAATATCCCGGTGTAACACTGGATAAGATCAGCACATTTGAAAATGGCAAATACTTTGCATTGGATCTCACCATTACTTCTTCTGCTAAACCCGGAAATGTTCCCATAGAATTTATTCAAGGTGTAAAAGCGCATACCGTTAACTGGCCGCTGAAACCCCGAAGAGAAGGCCGCGGTAAAACCTTTGCACAGGGTGTTACCTCATCAGATTTTATTTATTTTCTGATGCCTGATCGTTTCAGTAACGGTGATGTAACCAATGACCGAGTTGCGGGTATGCATGATCAAAGCCTAGATCGTGATTCTATTTTTTTACGTCATGGCGGCGATCTGCAGGGTGTGACGGATCATCTGGATTATCTGCAGGGGTTGGGTGTAACCACATTATGGATGACACCTGTTCTCGAAAATGATATGCCTGACCGCACAGAGCATGGGTATGCATTCACCGATCATTATACCATTGAACCACGTTTTGGTGGCGAAGCTGCGTATAAAAAATTAAGTGATGCCTTGCATAAGCGTGGCATGAAACTCATACAGGATGCTGTATACAACCATGTTGGCAGTTATCATTTTATAGTTAACGATGCACCCGCAAAGAACTGGTTACACCAATGGCCAAAATTTACACAAACAAGCTATAAGGATCAACCGCTTTTTGATCCCTATGCCGCAAGGTCTGATGCCAAAAGAACAGCGGATGGATGGTTCACTACACACATGCCAGATCTGGATCAAAGCAATCCTTATGTAGCAAACTTCCTGATCCAGCATGCCATCTGGAGTGTAGAAGAATTTGGTGTGGATGGATGGCGTATCGATACCTATATCTACAATGATCTTACCTTCATGAACCGATGCAACAAAGCATTAACGGATGAATATCCCAGGATAACCCTGTTCGGAGAGAACTGGGTTCATGGTGTGATTAACCAGGCATTTTTTGTACAGAATAAAATGGATGTCCCTTTCAAAAGCAATCTGCAGGGTGCCATCGATTTTCAATTATTATTTTACGGAATTCAGCCCGCACTGAATGAAAAATTTGGCTGGACAGAAGGCGTAAATAAACTTTACAATACACTAAGTAATGACCTGGTGTATAAAGATCCGATGCAGAATGTGATCTTTCTCGATAATCATGATATGACAAGATTCTTCTCAACCGTAGGAGAAGATATTGAAAAACATAAAATGGGCCTTGCCTGGTTAATGACCTGCAGAGGAATTCCGCAGTTATATTACGGTACCGAGATCCTCATGAAAGGTATCAGCAACCCCGATGGCTGGGTACGCCTGGATTTTCCGGGTGGATGGAAGGGAGATAAGAAGAATGCCTTTTCGGGTGAAGGACTTACAGAAGACGAAAAAGCTATTCAACAATATGTGAGGATACTGGGGAATTACAGAAAGCAGTCAAGTGCCCTTAGAACCGGTAAGTTGATGCAATACCTGCCCAATGATGGCTTATATGTTTATTTTCGGTATGATGCAAAACAAACCATCATGTGTGTGATGAATACTTCAGAAAAAGATAAACCCGTTGATTTTTCTGATTTTGATGAGAGAACCAAAGGATTTACGCAAGGGAAAGATATTATTACAGGCACTTTTAAATCAGGTCATTTTGCTATTCCCGCCAAAAAAATGATTATCTTAGAATTAATTAAATAAAAAAACAATGCCAACAGGAACCGTAAAATTTTTTAATGAAGCCAAGGGATTTGGCTTTATCAAGGCCGACACTGGAGAAGAAATCTTTGTACACGTAACCGGCTTAAGTGGACAAACAATTAAAGAGAACGACAAAGTTTCTTATGAAACAGAACAAGGTAAAAAAGGATTGAATGCTGTACGTGTTCAAAAACTATAGAAACAGGTAATTGATTAATAGTAAATGCATTTTCAAGTGATGATCGAATGATCATCACTTTTTTTATTGACAGGATAGTGGGTTCTAAAGCAAAGCGGCTTTCACATACCTGTCTGCCCATCTGCCCCAATCCTTCAGGCTGGATTGTATATAATCCTTCATAGCCGTATTGGTTGTTTTGGTACCCTTTGCAGGAACTTTGAATTCTGTTTCAGTAACCGGCGTAGCAAATAATTTTGTGGCAAACCAGGTTACATGTTCATGCGGAATAGCCAGTCCTAAGATCATACCCGGTAAACCTGCAAATGATTCCGGTCCCCCCGGTGTGATAATTTCATCGGTATAGAAAGCTACAATGTAGATCGAATCCATGATCAATGCATTGGCACGCCTGCATTCAAAACCGGCAATGGTCCTTTTTTCATCTGTTATTTTCCATTGAATGTTTTTTGTACTGTCCTGGATCAAAAATGTTTTTTCAAAGATCCTTTTCTGGCTGGTAACCGCATGTTTGTCCAGCTCGCTGTAAATGATATTATCCTCTGCAGGCTGCTCCCAGCGTAAACGGTTGTTCTCCTCGTTCTCTTTGCCCGGCCGGTAGAATGTTTTGTTATTGGTGAACGACAGATCGAAATAAGTTGTTTTGAACTGGGGTATGTTCTTCTTCCATTCCGCGATCCATGCATCATCTCCCTTCATATCAGCATGCAGGTTCACTTTTCTTTCAAATTCGATTTTTCCTTCTGTAATAAATCGGGTCTGTCCAAAACTGTTTTGGATCAAAAGAGAAATAAAGAAAACAAACAAAATATTTTTCATATTCAGCGTTTTTAATAAATGATATTATTGTGCCGGTTTACCACCGTTCTTATTGAAATTCCATACTACAGAAAGCAGAAAATACCTTTGTATGGTTGAGTAAGTATTCTCGGTAATGTAATTGGTATTCACAGACCGGTTAAAGCCGATATTATTATTCAGGATATCATTGGCCGCAGCTTTGATCAGCATGTCATCTCCCTTCAGTAATTTTTTGCCTATCCAGGCATTCCAGATGATCACTTTGTTATCGTTGTCGAAAGCACTGGTCTTTTGACGGTAGATAAAATCCCAGTCGCTATGCAATTGTATTTTTCCGGGCAGATAGAAATCAAAATCCGGCCTGATGCTGTAGGTCCAGTAATGCATAGACACATTTTTTTGAATGGATGAATTACTGGTTGTATAGGAGGCACTTGCAGAAATACTGTTGTTGTATACTTTTTCCTTCTGTTTAAAAAGATACGTGCCGAACGAATAACTGTTACTGTTGGTGATGTTTTGAAGATTGTTTACAATATTCACATAGCGGGAAGAGTTCACATTACCGTTCAAACCAATCGTTGCACCCAGCAGTTTCAATCCATAACCGAAATAACCGCTTACCGAATGATTGCCATCTACATTGATCGCCTGTGAAACCCTTCTGCCCGATGCATCTACAGAGTCTCTATTGGTAAAGGCATTGTTGGTAGTGCTATAATTGATGCCCAGGTTAACATTCCTGCCCGACATGGCTTTAAAATCATAAAAACTCAGGCTGATATTATTTCTGAAGGAAGGCTTCAGGTTTGGGTTACCGATGGTGATATTTAAAGGGTCATCATTAGTTCGTAAAGGCTGTATCTGCTGTAAACTGGGTTGTGAAGTAGAGCCGCTGTAATACATATTTACCCTGCGCTGACTGGTAAAGGAGTAAGAAAAATTGGCTTGAGGAAACCAGTTCACAAAATCTCTTTTCGCTTCGATATTATTTTTAAGATCGGTTTGTGCGAAATTGGTGTACCCGATATTGGTACCGAAGTTGACCGTGTATTTCTTTTTCATCAGTGAATAACTGGCACCTCCTTTCTGACTAAAGATATTGAACTGGTAATTGTTACTATATACCGTATCCAAAGACTCATACTTACCGGCAACTGATTTGTTATAAGAATTACGGTAGGAAGAACTGTTATTGATCAGTATCCCGTAATTGAATACGAGCGATGCGCTGGCACTTAAGGGTTCAGTATAAGTAAGTTTTGAATCAAAAGCCAGTGTTTTGTTCTCAGATGTCTTGAATTGATCGGTTACCTGATTTTGTACTATGGCACCCCCTTTGTAGAAATTATTATTGGCATAGAGGAACCCGTTGGTATTGGTGGTAGAATAGTTCTCTTTGATATTCAGTGAAAGTGTTCTTCCTTTTTTCTTCATTTTCTTTCTCCAAAGCATGCTGGTATTAAATCCATTCACATCGCCTGTGGTAGAAATCTTACGGTTACCCTGGTTCACGAGAGAACTATCTCTGGCCAAAGCTTCGGTTAAATACTCATTATAGGTAAGCTTATGGTCAAGTGTTCCATCCATGATCACTTTAAGTGAAGAACTGGAATCAAAATCTATATCATAAGTGGCATTCCCCTTATGTCTTGTGATCTGGTTGGTGAAAGTTTGTTTCTGGTTATTAAAATACATCGTGTCAGGCAAAATATATTGTGAACGCGTGGCAGTGGTACCGGTTACCGACAGATCAAGTATCTTATAGTTACCATTGATGGATTGTTTGTCATCACCCCATTTATTGTTGTAATGCAATCCACCTGTTTGTACTTTGGGGTATCCCTGGCCGTTATAACTCCCGCTCCAGCTATCAAGTCCGTCGCTGGAAGAAGATATCATCATCATCCCACCGCCACTATCTTCCATGATGAAGGAACTTGAATTATCTTCCCCATAACTACGCGCATCCTGCCAGTTCAAACCGGTTTTTCCTGTATTGGATAAAATTCCGTAGAAAGATAGTTTCTCTTTTTTTCTGAATTTATTGAACATCAACTGCTCATTGTAAAAGCTATTGCTCCCCACACTGGCATCTATTTTTCCGAAATAACCTTTTTTCTTATCGTCTTTCAGTTTCAGATTGATGGTCTTGGTTTTCTGTCCGTCATCAATACCCGTAAAGGTTGCCTGATCACTTTTCTTGTCAAATACCTGCACCTTATCTACCATATCGGCACGTATATTCTGTGTAACAAGTGTTGGATCATCTCCAAAAAACTCTTCTCCATCAACCAATACCTTCTGCACTTTTTGTCCCTGTGCGGTTATCTGTCCATTTTTATCTACCTGTATACCCGGTAATCTTTTTAATAATTCTTCTACAGTAGCATTGGCCTGCACTTTAAAACTATCTGCACGATACTCTGTCGTATCTCCTTTCATCTTGATGGCACCGATGGTTTGTTTTACAACCACTTCTTCCAGCAAATGGGCTTTGGTGATCATGGAGATCTGTCCTAGCTCGAGTGGGTTTGCTTCAGATAGCGTGATCAGGTCTGCATAATCTGCATAATTTGGGTAGGAAGATAGTAACACAAATTTCCCTGCCGGCAGGTCCTTAATCTCAAACGCGCCTTTGGCATCTGTTCTGGTAAATTTTACCAAAACCGAATCCTTTGCCCTTAAAACTGAAACCACCGCATTGCGAAGATTTTGCTTGTTTAAGGTATCGGTTACTGTACCTTTAAGAGAGCTTTTTTGCGCAAAGCTTGCGGATAGCAAAAAAAAGCAGAAGAAAACAAGTATTGGCTGTAATTTTCTCATTATAAGCAGGTTAGTGAATAGGATGCAATGCAACACAAATTCCATAAATTGTATTGCTATAACTAAATTATTAGTTGTAAACTAGTGTTAAAAAAATTTATCATTTGATAATCACCCATTTATGAGTTCAACTAACGATAAGGATTTGTCATTGTTACAGGGATCTTCTTCTCAAAACACAAAAGAAGGAGATAGGTCTGCTTCAAAAGTTGGAAAACCTGCAGCAAAAAAATATGAAGAGATCCATTTTGTAGATAAACAACAGTCTGTTTGGAATTACTCGGTATTTACTGATGAGGATATCAAAAATTTTCAGCAGGGAACCCATTATACTTTGTATAAATTCTTTGGAAACAAACAATTACAGGTGCTGGATGAATGGGGTACTTATTTTGCTGTATGGGCACCCAATGCCACATTTGTTTCGGTTGTGGGTTATTTTAACGAGTGGAACAAAACATCACATCCTTTAAAAGTACGCCAGGATAATTCAGGGATCTGGGAAGGATTTATACCCGGTGTACATGCAGGTGAAGCTTATAAATACCATATCCATGGTTACATGGGTATCAAACTCGATAAAGGAGATCCCTTTGCCCATTATTGGGAGAAGCGCCCATTTACAGCATCCATTACCTGGCAAACCAACTTTGAGTGGAAGGATGAAAAATGGATGAAGGAAAGAAAAAAGCATAATGCGCTTACTTCTCCTTATTCCGTTTACGAAGTACACCTTGCCAGCTGGATGCGGCCTGATAAACATGATGAAGAAGTGTATAATACCTATCAACAGATCACAGAACGACTGGTTCCATATGTAAAAGAAATGGGTTTTACACACGTTGAATTCATGCCCGTAATGGAACACCCCTTTGATGGCTCCTGGGGTTACCAGGGTACCGGATATTTTGCACCTACATCACGCTTTGGGTCGCCGCAGGACTATGCCGCCATGGTGGATGCTTTTCATGAAGCAGGTATAGGTGTGATACTGGATTGGGTGCCTTCGCATTTTCCCTATGATGCACATGGCCTGTTCATGTTCGACGGAACCCATACCTACGAGTATGCAGATATGCGTAAGGGCTATCACCCCGACTGGAATTCCTACATCTTTAATTATAAACGTGGTGAAGTAAAATCATTTCTGATCAGCAGTGCGCGTTTCTGGTGCGATCAGTTTCATACAGATGGGATCCGTGTGGATGCCGTGAGTTCTATGCTGCGACTGGATTACAGCCGTAATGCCAGTCAGTGGGAGCCTAATGAATACGGTGGTAACGGAAATTTAGAAGCCATCGCATTCATCAAAGACCTGAATGAAACACTTTACCGCGATTTCCCCGATATTCAAACCATAGCAGAAGAATCTACCGACTGGCCGCAAACCAGTAAGCCTACATTTGAAGGCGGACTGGGTTTTGGTATGAAATGGATGATGGGCTGGATGCATGATACACTCGATTATTTTAAACTGGATCCGATCTTCCGCCAGTTTCAGCAGGATAAGTTCTCTTTCAGTATGATGTATTTCTACGATGAGAATTTTATGCTGCCGCTAAGTCATGATGAAGTGGTACATGGTAAAAGCCCCATGCTTTACAAAATGCCCGGAGATGAATGGCAGAAATTCGCCAATCTGCGTATCCTCTATACGTATATGTTCACACACCCCGGAGCTAAGTTATTATTCATGGGAGATGAGTTTGGTGCCACCAATGAGTGGAATTATAAAAGCGAACTGCAATGGGAACTGTTACAACACCCCAGCCATGGCGGCATGAAATTTTGTGTACAGAAATTAAATGAACTGTATAAATCAGAACCTGCATTGTACGAAAAACAATTTGAGCCCGGTGGATTTGAGTGGGTTGATCTGAACCACCGCAGCGAATCGGTCTTGATCTACGGCAGGAAGGGGAAAAAAGAAAAAGATGATGTCTTGATCATCCTGAATGTAACACCGGTGGTTCGTCACGACTGGGAAGTATATGTTCACGGAAAAGGCAAATGGGCCGAAGTATTCAACAGCGATAGTAAAGAGTTTTGGGGAACCGGAGATGTTTATAACCCCGAGATCAGAAGCGAGCTGGTGGATAAGCCATCAAAATGCTACAAACTGAAAGTAAACCTGCCGGCCCTGGGAGCCATCGTTCTTCGCTAAAAATATCTGCGTAAGCTCTGCTTCTCAGCGGTTCTGCGGTGATAAGAAAATACCCTATTCGGTATTGTATTCTTATCAACGCAGAGTCTGTGAGTTTATGAGTTACGCTGATTTTTTTTAAAGATGTAACTTTTCTTTTTTCTGCCCGTTACACCCTAAAATCAGTTCATGAAAAAGATATGGATCTCATTGGTTGCCACGGTATTCTCGCTTTCAATAGTAGTTGCCCAGAAAGTAGTGTACGATGATAATGTTCAGAAAAGGAATATCAGTTCTTTTCATGCCATCGAAACCTCAGCGGGTATTGAAGTGATCATCAGCAAAGGAGAAAAAGAAGAGCTGGCAGTTAGCGTTGGAAATAAAGAGTATGTTGATGAAGTGGTAACAGAAGTAAATAACGGTGTTTTAAAAATTAACCGGAAAGGTGACTGGAAATTCTGGAACAAATGGAAGAACTGGAAAGTAAAAGTGTATGTTTCTTATAAGAACCTTGATGCAATAAGAGCCAGTAGTGGCGGTTCAATTGAAGGGGCTGATGTGAAGCTTGAAAAATTAGCGGCAAGACTGAACAGCGGCGGCTCGATCAATTTATCAGGTTCGGTTGCTTCATTGGAAGTTGCCGGCAGCAGTGGTGCCATGTTTCATGGCTATTCATTAACCATAACCAATTGCAAGGTAGAAGCCAGCAGTGGTGCCGGTGTACAGGTAAATGTGAGCAAGGAAATTTCCGCCAAAGCCAATAGCGGCGGGTTTGTACGGTTTAAAGGTGATGCACTGATCCGTGATATTAATGTGAATAGTGGGGGATCTGTAAAGAGACAAAGCTGAGGGAATATCGAATATTGAATCCCGCCCAGACGGGAAATATTGACTGTGGCATTTTTCCAACTTTAATTATTTCCGGAAGTTCTCATTCGGCGGCTGCAACAGTGTATATTCGATACTTATACCATCTATATGTGTTTTTCAGCAACAGCCAGTTTCGGATCGGGAGTAGTGCTTGCCATTATTGGCGTTGTTACTTTGAAAATTACGCGTAAGCCCTCACATCTGGTCTTTGCTTTTATTCCCATACTTTTTGCAGTTCAACAGATCAGTGAAGGTTTTGTATGGCTTACCCTGCAAAATGAAGATTATGCCCGTTGGCAATCTTTTCCCACGTATGTATTCATGGTCTTTGCACATATTGTCTGGCCTATATGGATTAGTCTGTCTGCATGGTTATTAGAAAAGGGTACGACGCGAAAAAAAATACTGTCTGTTCTGTTTGCGCTGGCCATTCTCCTCTCTGGCAGTGAAGTCTATTATATGTTGCAAACAACCATTACTGCCGAGATCAGCGGGCATCATGTAAAATATGTTTTTGAATATCCCAAAGTGTATGTGATCATAACGGATATTCTTTACGGATTAGTAACCATTTTGCCCTGCTTTGTATCTAGTGTAAAAAAAATGTGGTTATTAGGCAGCTGCTTCACTGCATCGCTTATATTTTCTGCCTGGTTCTACCAGGCACATCTGTTATCCGTTTGGTGCTTTTTTGCCGCCATCCTGAGTATCATCATTTATCTGATCATTGATGGACATCAGAAATCAGTAGAACCGGCGGTATGAATATCGAACAAGGAATATTGAATTTCGTAGTAAAAATTCACTTCTTCATTCAATATTCCTTGTTCAATATTCGATATTCCTCCCCTGGCGCAATCCTTTGCATACGCCCGCTATTCACATCTTATGCACTTGTTTGAGCCGTTAACAATTCGGTAATGCACGTTTGCCCAGTTTTTGTTGTCTATATAGGTAATTGCACACTAAACACAAGTATATGAAAACGACATCGTATGAATTACTGGTGAATGCCGCAGGCCAATTGATGCAACAGCATGCGTTTGATCATCTCTCAGATGAGAAATTATCAAGGATGCATAGTTGTATACGCAGGATTGGTGAAACAGACAATAATGCGGAAATGGCACATGCTGAAACAGAACTGCTGAGTTTATGCAGTGAGGCAAACCTGTATGTGGAAACCACTACCACTCAGTCTTTGCATCAATGGTATGCAGCTATGAGTTATTTTGATCTGATGGCGTCTAAGCAGACTGAGGCTGTGGCTGAAGAGGCAGAATAATCCGGAAGGTACTGCCCTTGCCCTGTTCACTCCACTTCACAAAGAGTTTTCCTTTGTGGTACTGCTCAATTATCCTTTTACTCAAAGAAAGGCCCAGTCCCCAGCCCCGTTTTTTAGTCGTGAATCCCGGGTTAAATACATTGTTCAGGTGATTTTTAGCAATGCCTTTTCCTGTATCGGTCACATCAATTAATAAATAGCCTTCATTCACACTTGTAGTTATACTGATCTGTCCATTGCCTTCTATTGCATCCAGTGCATTCTTGATCAGGTTCTCCATCACCCAGTCGAACAATGGGGGAGAGAGCATCGTATTTAATTCTTTGATCGGTTGATCATCAAAACTGATGCGCACATGACCACCGGTTCTTTTCTTCATGTACTCCAGCATATAATGGATCTGTTGTGCCGGATTACTCATTTCAAATTGCGGCTGACTGCCTATTTTTCCAAACCGGTCGGTTACCAGTAATAAACGGTTTACATCTTTGGCTATCTCGGGTACAATCAACTTGTTCACTTCATGTTCTTTCAATATCTCCAGCCAGCCCTGCAAACTGGAAACCGGTGTACCCAGCTGATGTGCTGTTTCCTTGGCCATAGAAGCCCAAAGCTGGTTCTGGGCGCTCCGGTAAGAAGTTTGTAAAGCAACGATGGCAATAGTGATAAATAAGGCTACAATGATCAACTGGATGATGGGGTAGAGCTTGACCTCTTTCAAAAGATCACTCTCACCGTAATAATATTGATTGGCTGTATAGGGGTTTTCTTTTAATACCAGAATGATCGGTTGGTGCCGGTACCGTTTAAATTCTTCGAGTTTTCGATTGAGATAGTTTTTTTCATCTTTTACCTTAGCCGTATCCAGATTCAGGTAATTCCCTGAAATGCTGTCTTTCTCATTGGTTTCAATAATAGGTATCTGGTTATTTTCTGTAGAAATCTTTGTAGCGAGGTTGATACTGGCACTATCAGATGAGTTAAGAATGGTTCTTTGTGCTTCCACCCAGGCTTCCACATTCTTTCTTTCTTCTCTGGCTATTTTTCCTGCCACATATTGAGAATAAAAAATAGTACCACTAACCAGCACGATGGCAATACAGATAAGCAGAACCTTCCAGTTAAACCATTGTGGGAGCATAATTAGCGGATTAGCAGATTTTTTTTGGAGTAAATTTAAAGGTTTCGGGGTTCAATCCGCTAATCCGCAACCTGTCTGTCGGCAGACAGGTCCGCCAATCCGCTAATTCATAACAAAAGAGGCAGCCACCATCCGGTAACCGCCTCTTATGTTTTGTATAACAGGTGCTCTTAACTGAATAACCCGCCTTTCTTAAGGGTTTTCACACCCTGGCCTATTTTAAAGCCATTATTATAGATCTCAACTTTATAATCGCCTTCTTTGTATTTATCATTTTGTCTGCAGTCAAAGCTTACGGGTGTTATTTTACCCTGCTCATAATTTACAGGTACTTTGCTGGTGAAAGATTTACTGCCTTCTTCACGGGTGTTAAACGTGCCGCCTTCGGTGATCACTTTACCATCCGGACCGGTAACAATAACATAAATGTCTTTCGGGCCGGTAGGGGTTACCCTGTTCTCATCCAGTACAAAAGCGATACGTATCAGGTTAGCTCTTTTTGCGGTAGTAGTTTCCTTTTCTTTACCATTGCTGTTTACCTTAATAGCGGCAATGCCGATATTTGAGGCATGCAGGGTGGTAGCCACATCCACTTTTTCTTCCAGTTGCTTCTTTTCTGTTTTAGTTGTGTTCAGGTTCTGTTCCAGATCCTGTTTATCGGCTGTAAGCTTAGTTTTTTCTGTGTTCAATTGCTCGTTGGCAGAACTCAGTTGCTTATTCTCGCCTTTCAGTTTATCGATCTCTGCAAACAGACCATCTACTTTACCATTCAGTTCAAAGATCATCTGTTTGGCTTCGGCCAGTTCGGCATCGCTCGCATTCTTTTTCTTCAGAATGCTGCCGATATTGCCTTTCAGTTTCTGGATGGCTGAACTTTTATCTGCCAGGTCACCCTGAAGTTGAATATTGGTCTGGGTTAAAGAATCTGCCTTAGCTGAAACCGACAGGAATTCCTGCTGAATGGCATTGCGGGCACTGTCTACATTTACAATTTTGGTCTGTAAAGTAGCTACTGTTTCTTTTGTCTTGCTTTTATCGTAAAAGATGTAAGCCCAGGTGCCTACCAATGCCGCGATCAGAATACCGTATATTAGTTTGCGGTTGTCATTTGGCTGAGAATACGGGTTCTCAGCACCTCCATTTGAAGCGTCGTTGTAGCTCATGTGATTGGGGTTTTGGATTTCGAAAATTATTACTTTTTATGGTATGATAACAGAACTTTTATTATTGGATATTGAGACCGTGCCTCAGTATCCATCCTTTGACCGTATGGATTCCAACTGGCAAACCCTGTTTCACGACAAGATTGCCAAAACCGTGCCAGAAGATATGGACATGGAAGAAGGATACCGGAAAAAAGCCGGGATCCTGGCCGAATTTGGCAAGATCATTTGTATCTCCACCGCCTTTTTTTATGAGGATGAGCAAAACGGTCTCTGCCTGAAAATGAAAAATATCTATGGGGATGATGAGGTAGCAGTACTCAGTATTTTTACGGATCTGTGCAATAAAATGTACCAACATAACCGCCAGTTCCGCTTTGCCGGGCATAATATTAAAGAATTTGATATTCCGTATATCTGCCGCCGTCTGCTTATCAACAGGATGCCGCTTCCCGAATATCTGCAACTGCACGATAAAAAGCCCTGGGAAGTAAAAATGTTCGATACCCTTAACTGGTGGAAATTTGGCGACAATAAGAACTATGTATCCTTGCACCTGCTTGCCAATGTGCTGGGCATCCCCTCCTCTAAATCAGATATCGATGGAAGCATGGTACAGAATGTTTACTACAAAGACCATGATCTACCCCGGATAGCCGCCTACTGCCAGCGGGATGTGGTGGTAACGGCGAATGTGATCCTTCGATTCTTAGATAAACCTTTGCTTACGGATGAAAGGGTTGTTGTGGTATGAAGAGGTCCATAGTCTATAATAAAGCCCATTCTTCCTTCTATGGACTATAGACCATGGTCTATGGACACCACCCGATGTTTACAACTTTCGCAACCATTTTTTCGCCATTACTGGTTCCTGCCACATCTTTGCAGCCATGTCGGCCGAAAAGATCATAGCAGATTGGAAGAAAAAGCAGTTTAAACCCATCTATTGGCTGGAGGGGGAAGAGTCTTTTTTTATAGACCAGGTGGTGGATTATGCTGAGCACCACATCCTCAGCGAGGCTGAAGCCGGCTTTAACCTAACTATTTTCTATGGAAAAGATGCCGATTGGGCTTCTGTGGTAAATGCCTGTATGCGTTATCCCATGTTTGCTGAACGGCAGGTAGTTCTGTTGAAAGAAGCTCAACAGATGCGAGAGCTGGAAAAACTGGAGGGTTATATTGAGAATCCCCTGCCCTCAACCATATTTGTGGTAAGTCATAAAGAGAAAAAAGTAGATGGACGCGGTAAAATAGCCAAACTGCTGAAGCAAAAAGCCGAGGTACTCACTACCAAAAAAATGTACGATAGTCAGTTACCGGTATGGGCAGGAGAGATGGTACAACAGCATGGGTTAAGTATCACACAGAAAGCACTTTTTATATTGGTAGACCATATTGGTAACGATCTGAGCCGTATAAAAAACGAAATAGAAAAACTAGCCGTTAACCTGGGAGCCCGAAAGAATATTACCGAAGATGATATTGAGAACTATATCGGCGTAAGTAAAGAATTCAATGTATTTGAACTGCAGGCAGCCATTGCGCAAAAAAATATGCAGAAAGCCATCCGGATCATTCAATATTTTGAGGCCAACCCCAAAGCCGGACCTATCCAGATGATCCTGCCGGCATTGTATAATTTCTTCAGTAAATTATACATGATCTACAATGTGTCAAGCCCTGATGAAAAGACCGTAGCAGCTGCTTTAGGTGTGAATCCTTACTTTGTAAAAGACTATATCAGTGCGGCAAAAAAATATGATTACCCCAGTGTAGAAAAGATCCTCCTCCTGCTTCATCAATACAATCTCCGAAGTGTGGGAGTACATGATGGCAATACTTCTGATGCAGGTTTGATGAAAGAGATGACGGTGAAGATGATGGCCTAAAAGGATTGTCATATAACCCCGTTTCAGAATGAAAACAAAACAAAAAACGATCCGGTCCGGTTTGTAAAGCCAGAACACGGATCGATAATTTTAATTGGTTTTCGTCTGATCTTTTTTTCTTTTATCATACATGAGAAACCCTGCCAGGAAACCAACAACCAGATAAAAGTATTCTTTAACAGAAATGATTTCCCAGTTGGAATTTCTTTGTACAATCAACAATATGGGTAAAACGATAACCAGGATTGCCATAGCAATTAAAAATTTTCTCATATTCAGGATTTAGTCAAATGATTCTTTTTGCAGAAATATAAGAAGGCAGATGTTACAACAATACTGAATACAATACACAATAACTTTTTCATATTAGTAGGTTTTGATTCTGTTGAATAAGCTTTGGCTCAATACCCAGTTCAACGCTGGTTCTTACCTTACTTTTTTTCATTTAATGGGGCAAAGTTGTCAGAGTGATTCAAGCCCAGTCATTGGCCAAATGATGAGATAAAATTCAAAACCCCAAAAAGAAGAACAAAATATCTGTATCAGCAAAATGTCAGTATTGTTGACAGGTATTTACGGGGCGAAAAGTACAGTGAAAATACTATCCCGGCTAGCGTATTTACACCCTATTTCGGTAAATAGTACCGCCTTATTATTACAGCAGAAAACAGATCACTTAAATAGATATCCATGTATAAGAGGAGTGAGGAAAGAATGCGGATTGCCAGTAATATCCGGCTGATACGGGAACTGCGTAATTATAATCAACGCTATGTTGCTTCAGAATTGGGGATCGGTCGCTCAACTTTGTCTACCTGGGAAAATGGTGTTTCTGAAGTAAAGATCGAAAGCCTGATACGGCTGGCTGAAATATTCGCACTGGATAATTACCGCCAGATCATTGATTTTGACCCCAATGCATTATTTAAAAATCAGTCTAAGAAAGATTGATCATTTATTGGGGATGAAAGCAGTAAAATCTGCAATTAATCCAATCTCTGCTATAACAAATAATGCTTCTTATTCCCTGAACTTTGCTATTGAAATAATCAGTGAATGGGATCAGCTATCAAAAGTCTCAGCAAACAATAGCCTCTTTGTTTTAATAAAATACTCTTCACCCCGCTAATATTGATCGGTTCAAACATTTCTTTCGCTGGTTTGCATGTGTTTCTTCTCATTATCATGTAAACCTTATCACTAATGAAATATTTAGTAATTGCATTCCTGTTCATATCCTGTGCCAAATCTGCAGAGAATACAACCATCGTTAAAAAGAATAATAATGTTTTGATCAGTAGCTTTCTGGTACAGGATCTCGACAGCACACAACTGTCCATAACCTTAGAACCTACTGTGGTATGTTATGCTTATAAAGATGGTGAAACAGCTCCGCCCTGTAATATTTTTGTGTATGCAACTGTACATCTGAGTACACCATTGGCTTCAGAAATTCATATTGAATTATAACGGCAGAATGTAAATGACAATACTATTGTAGTAATGGTGATTGCCCCCAATACCGCAGAGGTTGTTCTGAATACTGGATTCAGCAATCAAAACAACCAGGATGTTCCTGATGTGGTGAGAATACGTAAAGTAACCATCGTTCCTGTTAACGACTAAGGCCGTGAATGCGCTGTTTAAGCCAGAACATTTATGGCAGCGAGTTTATCTTTTCGTAGCTGTTCCTTTAGTTCATCCAGCCCGTTAAATTTTACTTCGCCGCGCAGGTATTCCTGAAGATGTACCTGAATGGTTTGACCGTAGATATCTGCATCGAAATCAAAAATATTTACCTCGATCACTTTTTTCTTACCATCAACGGTTGGTCTGAGACCAATATTCATCATGCCTTTGTATACTTTCGTTTCAGATGTTTTCGGGATTATTACAGTAACAGCATATACACCATTGCCCGGAATCAGTTTCTCCTCACTGGAAATATGCAGATTGGCTGTTGGGTAACCAATGGTACGCCCCAGTTTATTTCCCTCGATCACCACTCCCTCAAAAAAATAAGGATAACCCAAAAACTGATTGGCGGCAGCAATATCATTGCCTTTTAAAGCATGCCGTATCCTTGTTGAACTGATCACGATCTCATTGATGATCTGTTCTGATATCTCTTTCACCTCAAATCCCAGCGTTTTACCATACTCCTTCATCAGCTGATAATTACCTTCCCGCCCTTTACCAAAACGGTGGTCATATCCAATGATCACAGTATGCGGCTTAAAGTATGCGTACAGAAAATCCTTTACATATTGTTCAGCCGTTTGGTTCGAAAAAATATGGTCAAAGGGCACCACCACCAGATGATCGATACCTGCAGCTTCCAGCAGGCTGATCTTTTCCTGTAAAGTAGTGAGTAATTTAATATCCCCCGGTACAGAGGAAACGATCTTTCTGGGGTGAGGATGAAAAGTAATGATCACCGTTTCGCCACCGATACGGGCAGCTTCTTCTTTCAGCTGTGCAATGATCTTCCGGTGGCCCATATGCAGCCCGTCAAAAGTTCCGATAGTAACCACGGCCCTGTTAAATTCCGGCAATGAGCCCGCTAATTCACGATGTACCCTCATAGTTGGGCAAAAGTAAGGGACAAAATTGGGAAATTTTGGAATTGGGAAATTGGGAAATTGAAAGGGCTGGTTTCTTTTGACCTCATGGCTAATCCTTACATTTGCAGCAATTCCAAAATTTCCCAATTTCCCAATTTCAAAATTCCAAAATGTCTCTCTACGCTCAACGAGGTGTTTCCGCTCAAAAAGAAGAAGTACATGCTGCGATCCAGAAGCTGGACCAGGGCCTGTACCCCCATGCTTTTTGTAAGATATATGCAGATTATTTATGTGGCGAGCAGGACTGGGTAAATATCATGCATGCAGATGGCGCAGGCACCAAAAGTATCCTTGCCTATCTCTACTGGAAAGAAACCGGCGACGTGAGCGTTTGGAAGGGCATAGCGCAGGATGCGGTAGCAATGAACCTGGATGACCTGCTCTGTGTGGGCGTTACCGATAATCTATTGTTCTCCTCTACCATCGACAGAAATAAATTACTCATTACCGGTGAAGTATTACAGGCCGTGATCAATGGCACACAGGAATTCTTTGATGTACTCAAAAGTTTTGGTGTAAACATTCAATACCTCGGCGGTGAAACAGCAGATGTAGGAGATGTGGTTAGAACCATTGCGGTAAACGGCACCATGACGGCACGCTGGCCCAAATCGAAACTGGTTACCAACGATAAGATCGCCTCAGGTAATGTGATCGTGGGTTTTGGCAGTTCGGGGAAAGCTTCTTATGAAACGGAATACAACAGCGGATTGGGAAGTAATGGATTGACCAGCGCAAGACATGATGTGCTGAGTAAATATTATGCAGAAAAATATCCCGAAACATTCGAGCCAAAACTGAGTGAGGAAGTGGTATATATCGGTAAAAATAAAATGACTGATTTACTGGAAATCGATGGCGAAAAGATCAGCGTTGGTAAATTATTATTATCACCTACCAGAACCTATGCACCTTTATTGAAATTATTGGTGGATGAATATTTTGAGGATATCAACGGTGTGATCCATTGCAGTGGTGGCGGACAAACCAAATGCATGAAATACCTGCCACAGCCATTATCCATTATCAAAGACAATCTATTTGCCATTCCACCCATATTTCAACTGATCCAGAAAAATTCAGGTGCCGATTTCAGGGAAATGTACCAGGTGTTTAATATGGGCCACAGGTTAGAAGTGTTTACCAATGCGGCAGCCGCTGAAAAAATGATCAAAGTAGCCGAAACATTCAACATTGAAGCAAAGATCATCGGAAGAGTAGAACCCGCTGCGAAATCTATACTCACCCTTAAAGGGAGTTTTGGTGAGTTGAAATATGAATATTAACAGCCTTTTCACCTGCGCAATCCTTTATTCAGACCTGTATCGGGTGAAATCTTGGTTAGAAATTGTAATTTAGCCTTATGTCAGACATCGTTGTATCCATCCAGCAGGCAAATATTTACCAGGGCGATAACCTGGTATTGCAGAACGTGAATTTTACCGTTAACAAAGGTGAGTTCGTATACCTTGTTGGTAAAACAGGAACAGGTAAAAGCAGTTTGCTGAAGACCCTGTATGGTGAGCTTACCTTGAAAGAGGGTCAGGCTTCTGTTGTTGGCTTTGATCTGCGTGATATGGATTGGAAAAAAGTGCCCTTTCTGCGCCGAAACCTGGGTGTGGTGTTTCAGGATTTTCAATTGCTTACTGATAGAAATGTGCAGGAGAACCTCCGCTTTGTATTAAAAGCCACAGGGTGGAAAGACGAGCGTTTGATGGAGGAAAAGATCAATGATGTATTGGATAAAGTGGGATTGAAAAGCAAGGGATTCAAAATGCCTTTTGAAATGAGCGGAGGCGAGCAGCAGCGTGTAGATATTGCCCGTGCCTTACTAAACTCTCCCAAATTAATACTGGCCGATGAGCCAACCGGTAACCTCGATCCCGAAACCAGTGATGAGATCATGCAGTTACTCATCCAGATCGCCAAAGATTATGGAACTACGGTAATCATGGCCACCCACGATTTTATTGTCATCAACCGCTATCCTTCACGAATGTTGAAAACAGAAGGTGGCAAGGTGATTGATAGCGCCGCAGTTGCTGTTGGATAGTTTATTGGTTTACTCGTTTATTGGTATGCCCAATAAGCGGGTTTCCTACTAATAAACCAGTAAACGAGTAAACCAATGAACTAATAAACCTCTTCCCCCCAGATCCATTTCACCTGCTTCTTGGCATTGGCTTCATTGTTGAACATTCCTTCCAGCAATCTTTTTCTCAACGTTATTTCATGCTCAGTAAATGGCTGATGATATAATTGCGCAATGATCTCGCGGAAGGCGTTGGCTGTGGTACCGATATGACAGGCAGATTCCAGTCCGCTGCCGGCAACCGTAGCTTCATTTACAAGGCAATGTCGTCCGTTGAATAGACTGTTTACCAGTTTTACTTTCATTCCGGTTGTGGTATAGGAAGGAAGGATATTGATATGTGCTTTGGCGATCATATCCTGCATCTCTTTATCGGAGGGATTGGCTACCAGACAGGTATGGGTTTGTGCATGTGCCAGTTCCATTAATTTCCCTGAGGGATTTTTTCCGGCAATCACAAAAGGCACTTTCATTTGTGAGAATACTTTCTCTAATAACCAGGTAGCAGCTTTATCATTGGCATCCACACTCAGGTCTCCATGATAGAAACAATAGGTGCCCATTCCCTCCAGACATTGCACTTTCCAATCGGGCAGATACAAGGATAAAGGTTCAATATTCTTGCATCCGAGTTCCTTTTTATATACATCATCATCTTTTTCCGTAGTGCCCCAAAAAACGGCTTTGGAAGCGATCTTCTTCTCGTATTTTTTCAGGAGTTTACTCTCCATCCAGTAATATAATTTTTTAACGGGGGATGAAGTGTTGCGGCACAGGTCGAGATAATATTGGTATTCCACATTATGTACCCGCACAAAACATTTTCTGTTTTTGAAACGCTCATCCAGTAGAGGATAGGTGCAATGCACACCTTCCATAAAAATGGGATGATCATCTTTTAAAAGGTTCTCCAGCAATTGTTCATTCTTTCTGCTCGAAACGATATAGGGCATTGTGTTGGAGATCCCTTTATGGCCGATATATCTTTCATAATATGTAACCGTTTCGCAGTATTTATTCAGCTCGGGTTGAGCGCCTCTGCCATAGTCAAAACAGTGTAAATGAATCTTTATCCCCAACGCCTGAAAAGCAGGTAGTTTATAAAATACGTCGATCACTCCGCCATAATCAGCGGGATAAGGCACATTGAAAGAAATGATATGTAAATGCTTCTCCAATCTTATATATTATGATAGAAATGAATAAGGGTGTTCTGCTCCTGCTTCCAGTTCCATTTTTCCCTTGCTTTCAGACAGTTTTCCCTGCGTGTTGAATATAGAACAGTATCCATAAGTAAATTGTTCAACGCCTCAGCTATGGTTTTGGGATCTGTACTATCAACGAGCAGGGCAACCGGGTATTCTTTATTGAAAACCGCATATTCCGGATAGTTCACACATAACTGGGGGATGCCTGCCATAGTATAATCAAAGAAACGGTTGCATAGCGAATAATACTGGTTCATTCCTTCCCGCTCAAATAAGGTAATACCCGCAAAGGCAAATGGGGTTATATTGATAAGATCCTGCGGAGATACATATCCTCTTAATGCCACCTTGTTCTCTACACCATATTTTATGATCAATTGTCTGGTTTGTTCAAAAAAATTACCCTTACCACAGATTAGCAGTTTGGCATTCACCTCTCTCATGGCGGGTATCAAGGTTTCAAAACAACGGCCCTCATTCACGGCTCCCTGGTATAAGAACCATGGCTCTGGTTGTGGAGGAATAACAGGTAGCGTATACGTTTTTGGCAAGTTTCTGATCAACACATATTTCACTGCATATCTTTTCTCCAATTCATTTGCAATGGAATGGTTAACCGTATATCCGTTTTTAAATTTCGGAACTGCAAAACGTTCGATCATCAGCCAGATGGAATGAATGAATGGCCGGGTAAGTATCTCTTTCTGCTCTGTAAAGATTTCATGAGCATCATATACCCGTTTCTCTCTTTTCAACAGGGTAACCAAATAAACCGGCAGGATGGTATCCAGATCGATCGCACAAATGATTTCTGCTTTTTGAAATAAAAGGAAGAAGAACAACCTCAGGTTATATTCCAGGTAAAACAAAAAACCCCGATCAAAAAAACAACTGAGCCGCTCCTGAGAATAGGATTCCGTTTGTAAAGGAATAGAATCTTTCCGTTTTCTCCCGATCAACAAAACGGCATACCCCGCCGCGGCCATCGTGGCGGCAATCCGGTGCATCCGCTGGTCGTAACTCAGGTCATTGGTAACCGTAAAAATGATCTTTGACAAAATAGACGGAATTGATGTTTTGGTATTTGTTTTTGTACACCGGTTTATCCAAATTTATGTACAATTTAACAGGAATAAATGTATTGCATTTTGTTGATAGTCAGATAATTGCAATTATTTTATTAATATCTTCTTTTTCAATCGGGTTACTTCTCCACCTCTTATACACAGGAAATTTTTGCACAGGCAAATAGTCGCTGTTTTTACTGTATGTTCGCAGGTACTTAAACAGGATAGACGTGAGATTAAAGTCGTTAGAAATCAAAGGGTTCAAAAGTTTTGCTGATAAAACTGTGGTCAGCTTCGACGAAGGTATAACCGGTATCATCGGTCCAAATGGTTGTGGAAAATCGAATATCATTGATAGCATCCGCTGGGTAATTGGTGAACAGAAAATATCTGCACTCAGAAGTGAAAACCTCGAGGCACTCGTATTCAATGGAAGTAAAACAAGAAGCCCTAGCGGATTGGCCGAGGTGAGTCTCACTTTTGAGAATACCAAAAACCTGCTGCCAACAGAATTTAATACGGTAACCGTAACCCGTCGTTTTTATAAGAATGGGGAAAGTGAATATCGTTTGAATGATGTTACCTGCAGGTTAAAAGATATCCATAATCTTTTTCTCGATACCGGTGTGAGCACCGATAGTTATGCCATCATCGAATTGGGAATGGTGGATGATATCATCAAAGATAAAGAGAACAGCCGCCGCCGAATGTTGGAACAGGCAGCCGGAATCACCATCTACAAAACCCGTAAGAAGGAAGCCAAGAATAAACTGGATGCAACCGAGCAGGATCTGGCACGTATTGAAGATCTGTTGTTCGAGATCAATAACCAGTTAAAGACCCTTGAGAGCCAGGCTAAAAAAGCTGAGAAGTTCTACGAGATCAAAAAAGAATACAAAGAAGTAGCCATTGAACTGGCCAAAGCCGCTTTGGAAGGGTTCAATGTTACCTATAAAGAACTGAACGAACAACAGGAAGATGAAACCAATAAGAAGTTTCAGCTGGAAGCTGAGATCGCTACGGAAGAAGCTGCCATTGAACAGGAAAAAGTAGGATTCATTGAAAAAGAAAGGGCTTTGCAGAGTATGCAGCATGAGTTCAATGATTACTTACAGGATCTGCGTACCAAGGAGAACGAAAAAAATCTGGCTACACAGAAACTTCATTATCTGAAAGAAAAAGAAGCCGGATTAAAAGAATTCCTCGAAAAAGCAGAAGGGCAGTTAAAGACCATTGGTGATTCGATTGAATTTACACAAATGCAGGTAGGTGAGGAGCAGGCTAACCTGGCTACCCTCAGCGAAAAAGTAGAGGCCGCCAAATTTGATGTAGAAGATAAGCGCCGTGTGTTTGATGAAAAAAGAAGTGGTGTGGATGCATTACGTAACCGCTACCAACAGATCCAGCGCAACCAGTTTGATGCTGAGAAGAAAGTAGCCGTGGCTGATACGTCTATCCTTAACCTGCAAAGAGCGCAGGCACAGCTGAATGATGAAAAACAAAACCGCGAAGCACAATTACAGCAGTTAAGTGTTGAGCTGGAAGAAAAAGAAGCCACGCTCGATGCCAAACGCATAGATCTTCAACAATTACAGGAACACCAGGAAAAGACCAAAGAACAGATCTTCGAAACACAGGCACAACTGGAAGTATTACGCAATGAGTTGAACGAGGAGAACCGTAAACTCGATTCAAAACGTAATGAGTTCAATCTGTTGAAAAGCCTGATCGATTCAATGGAAGGCTATCCCGAGAGTATCAAGTTCCTGCACAAGAACCCTGAATGGAATCATGCAGCGCCGATCCTTTCCGATATCATTTATGTAAAAGAAGAATACCGTACTGCCGTTGAGAATGTACTGGAACCATACCTTAACTATTACGTAGTAAACAATCTGGAGGAAGGTTTACAAGCCGTTCACCTGCTGGATGCACATAAAAAAGGAAAAGCCAATTTCTTCATGTTGGAGAAGTTTGCTGATTTCAGACTGGATACACACCAGCCTGCCGGTACCATCAAAGCATTGGATGTTGTTGAAGTAGATACCCAATACTGGAAACTGGCAGAATACCTGTTGGGCAATGTATATATCGCAGAGAATGATGAAGCGATGGCCAACAGTAATGGTTCTGTGGTACTGGAGAAACATGGTAAATACGTAAAAGGTAAATACACATTAACCGGAGGAAGCATTGGTTTGTTTGAAGGGAAGAAGATCGGTCGTGCCAAGAATCTGGAAAAATTATCTGAAGAGATCGCTGACCAGGAATCTATTGTAAATCTGCTGAAATCTGATATCCAGGCAAAACACAATGAAGTGATCGCTTTCAACGACCAGTTGAAAGAGAACCTGATCAAACAGACCGAGAACGAGATCAACCAGTTAACCAACCAGGTGTTCGCAGCCAAGAACCGCATTGAAAACCTGCAGGCTGCACAGCAGAATGGTTTACAGAGACTGGAAGATATTGATATGCGTTTGCAGGCAGAGCATGATGCAATCGCATCAACCCGTGAAGAGTTCCAGTCGCTGAATGAACAGTTACAAGCTACCACGGAAGAATTGAAAACGGTTGAACAGGATTATCAATCATCTGAGTACGATTATAATTTTGCATCGGTTCAGTATAATGAAACCAATCTCCAATTTACACGCCAGCAAAGTAAGATCACTACACTGCAGCAGGAACTGGTTTTCAAAGAAAATCAATTGAATGATCTGCATATCCAGATCACTACCAATACCACTCAGTTGTCGGAAGCTTCTGCAGATATCACCGAAGGTGAAAAAGCATTGATCGGCTCTGAAGAACTGTTGCTGGAAATGATGCGTAAAAAAGATGAGGAAGAGAAGAAACTGAATGAAGCAGATCAGGCCTACTATAATCTTCGTAATGCTTTACAGGAAAAGGAAAGTGAACTTCGGATGAAAGTGAAGAGTAAGGAGAATATCGATCACCTTGTAACCGGTATCAAAGACAGACTGAATGAATTGAAACTGCAGCTGGCCGGTATGAAAGAAAGGTTGATTGTTGAATTCAAAGTTGAACTGGATGAAATTCTGGATCAGGAAAGAACAACCAATATTGCCCTGGAAGAATTACAGGCAAGCTCAGACAGAATGCGCAAGCGCCTTGATAATATGGGTGAGGTAAACCCTACGGCTATTGAAGCGTATACGGAAATGAAAAAACGTTACGAGTTCATCCTCGAACAGAAGAATGATCTTGTTTCTGCCAAAGAAAGTCTCTTACAAACCATACAGGAAGTAGAAGCAACTGCCAACCAGCAGTTTCTGGATACTTTCAACCAGGTGCGTGAGAATTTCCAGAAAGTGTTCAAGGCATTGTTTACAGAAGAAGATACGGCAGATATGATCCTGGTTAATCCGGAGAACCTTGCCGAAACCGGGATTGAGATCATTGCCAAACCAAAGGGTAAACGTCCATCATCCATCACCCAGTTAAGTGGTGGTGAGAAAACTTTGACCGCAACGGCATTATTGTTCTCTATCTACCTGATCAAACCAGCACCGTTCTGTATACTGGATGAGGTGGATGCACCACTGGATGATGCTAACGTAGGCAAGTTTACACAGATGATCAAGAAGTTCAGTGATAACTCACAGTTCATCATTGTAACGCACAACAAACAGACTATGAGTGCGGTAGATGTGATCTATGGGGTAACCATGCAGGAGCCGGGTGTAAGTAAACTGGTACCGGTGGATTTCAGAAGTCTGGCAAATTAATTTGCATTTTGTAAATATTTACAGGATCAGGAGCAATACTTCTGATCCTGTTTTCATGTAAACCTCAGTAGCAGTTTTGTATAAATCAATCACTATACTATATCTGGTTTGTTTCGGATGTTATCTTTTTTTCACCCGCCAGCCAGATTATCTTGATGGGGAAAAATCACCGGCCTACATAGAATGGTTACCCGATAGTGCTGCAGGCATAAAGATCCCCAAAGCTGTTTTTCAGGAGGCCGGAAAAAAATATGCAGTGGATGCCCGTTATTTTCTGCGCGAATGGAAACAAGGGGATAGAACAGAAGTGATCTATGAAACAGAACATCCCGAGAAAGGGACTGTTTATGCATTTTGGGGTTACTGGATGTTGTGGGGAGAACTATTGGCTACGGTACTGATCTATTTTGCATTGTTCCAGATAGCTCTCTCATTAACAAAAAATCCTACACCGGAAGCATTATTGGAACAGCTAGCGTTTAAGCCGGAGAAGAAGAAAAAATACGAGGAGTAAGGTAATTAATGACAGAATGATAGCATGAGTAAATGATAGAGTGGGATTTTACTTCATCATTCTATATTCAATATTACTTCAGGTATCGTTTAATATCTTTTTCTACATCCCTGCTCTTGATGGTCTCGCGTTTATCATAGAGTTTCTTTCCCTTGCCAAGACCTATCTCAATTTTTACAAAGTTCTTTTCGTTAAAGAATACTTTCAGGGGAACAATGGTGTATCCTTTCTCTTTCATCTTCGCCTGTATTTTATGAAGCTCGCGTTTGTTTAGTAATAGCTTTCTGTCGTGAACTTCAATATGGTTATTGGCAGTACCATGTGAGTAGCTGGCAATGAATAAGCCTCTTACCCATAGTTCTCCTTCATCAAACAAACAGAACGCATCATTAAAGCTTAGCTTACCATCACGGATCGATTTCACTTCCGTACCCATCAAAGCAATGCCGGCTACATATTTATCTTCTATGAAGTAGTGAAAGTATGCCTGTCTGTTATTCATCTCATTTGCCATAACACCTACTGGAATTAAAAATTAAGAATTAGAAATTAAAAATTACAGATGTGCTGACTGTAATTTCTTTAGCTTATTGAAAGGTTATACTCTTTCAATTTTTAATTATTAATTTCTAATTTTTAATTAAAAATATCAGCTTCTAAACAAAAGTACCACCTGCGCTAATTTGTCTTTCAGGGCTTTTCTGTCTATGATAAAATCAAGAAAACCATGATCCAATAAAAATTCGCTGCGCTGAAAACCTTCGGGCAGGTCTTTTTTTATGGTTTCTTTGATCACACGCGGGCCCGCAAACCCAATCAGGGCGCCGGGTTCGGCAATATTCAGATCACCGAGCATGCCAAAGCTGGCTGAGATGCCACCAAAAGTTGGGTCGGTAAGGAGTGAGATATAAGGAAGCTTTGCATCACTTAATTGAGAAAGTTTACCGCTTGTTTTTGCCAATTGCATCAAGCTGAAAGCGCTCTCCATCATACGGGCACCACCACTCTTACTGATCACGAGGTAAGCCATTTTGTGCTGGATGCAATAGTCAACAGCTCTGCTGAATTTTTCTCCCATCACACTTCCCAATGATCCGCCGATGAATTCAAAATCCATACAGGCAATCACGAGGCCTTCTCCATTAACGGAGCCTGCAGCCACGCGCATAGAGTCTTTCAGATCGGTCTTTGTATGGATATCATCCAGGCGTTTCTGGTAAGATTTCAGATCGGTAAAACCGAGGGCATCTTTGCTGCGGATATTATCAAAAAGTTCTTTGTACTCGCTGTTATCGAACAGGATATCAAAATACTCATCACTGCCAATTCGGTGGTGGTAATTGCATTTTGGGCAAACAAATAGGTTTTCCCTTAATTCTGAAGTGGTACAGATATAATTACATTCAGGGCATTTATTCCACAAACCTTCCGGGGTTTCCTTTTTATCCGCAGTGGATGTGAGGATACCTTTTCTGATGCGTTTAAACCATCTCGGTTTCGCAGGATCACCACCCTGGCTTTCCTCACCGGTTAAATTGGCTTCCAGATCTTCTTCACGTTCTTTTTTCATAGAAAAATCGTTGGGGGGTCGAAGATAAACGATAATTACAAAAAACAGGCTATTTACAGCTATAAAAACGCTGTTTTGGCCTGTTGGAACCTTTCTCTAAAATACCTTTTTTCAATAAAATCAACAGATAAAGTATGATAATTTATCTCATACGTTGAAAAACAGCGTTTTAAGCCTGTCTGAAGAGAAAAGGGCCCGATATTCTTATCGGGCCCCTTGTTCTATGCGTTTCTGTTGATACAATTCAGATCTTCAAAGGCTACTTCCAAACGTTTGCTGAAACTCTCTTCCGCTTTACGCAGCCAAACCCTTGGATCGTAGTGTTTTTTGTTGGGCTTGTCGGCTCCTTCCGGATTGCCTAATTGTCCCTGCAGGTACCCTTCATTTTTTTGATAGAAATCCCTGATGCCTTCCCAGAATGCCCATTGCAGATCGGTATCAATGTTCATTTTTATCGCACCATAACTGATGGCTTCCCTGATCTGGTTTTGTGGTGAACCGCTTCCGCCATGAAATACAAAGTATACAGGCTTAGGTCCGGTCTTTAATTCTTTCTCAATATAATCCTGACTGTTTTTCAGGATCTCTGGGCGAAGCTCCACATTACCCGGACTGTACACACCGTGCACATTACCAAAAGCCGCAGCAACGGTAAATAGTTTACCAACTTTGCTCAGTTCTGTATAAGAGTAGGCAACGTGTTGTGGTTGTGTATATAATTTATCATTCTCTACACCGCTGTTATCAACGCCATCTTCCTCACCACCTGTAACACCCAGTTCAATCTCAATACTCATACCCAATGGGGCCATGCGTTTGTAGAATTCAACAGATGTATGAATATTTTCTTCGATTGGTTCTTCAGAAAGATCCAGCATGTGTGAGCTGAAAAGCGGCTGGCCTTTTTCTTTATAGAATTGTTCACCGGCATCTATCAGACCGCTTATCCATGGCAACCATTTTTTTGCAGCATGATCTGTATGCAATACAACCGGTACGCCATAATATTTTGCTACATTATGAATATGCAAAGCACCTGAGATACCACCTGAAATATTTCCCTGGAGTTTATCATTCGGCATTCCTTTACCGGCAATGAATTGGGCACCACCATTTGAGAACTGGATGATAACGGGTGAGTTTACTTTAGCAGCTGTTTCCAAAACCGCATTGATGGTATTGGTACCGATGGTATTTACGGCTGGTAGGGCAAACTGGTTATCTTTTGCGTCGTTGTATAAGGCTTCTAATTCATCACCGAATAAAACCCCGGCACGGTACTTTTTCATTGTGTAAGTTGTTTATTTAAAAAATGGATATTTAAGCGTGAGCAAGATACTGCACTTGGCCCAATTGGATAAGGGCATTTTTACACATTATCAGATCTTAAGCATACAGTAGTTGTGTAAAATAATTACCCGCCTGTAACATACGGCTGCCATACCAGCTGAACATCTCACCATCAACGATCAAGATGCGGATTCCGGGCATTTCACGGCTGATGGCTTCCATATGGGTTTGTTTAAAGGGATAAGGTTCAGAAGAAAGCAATACCAATTCTGTATCTCTCTTCACTAATTCAGCGCAATCGATTGTGGGATATCTTTCCTGATCGGCCAATACATTTTCCAGCCCGATCAGTTCCAGCATCGAATCAATAAAAGTGCCGCCACCGGCTGCCATATAGGGATCTTTCCAGATGAGGTATGCTGTTTTGCAGGACTTGTGTAAAGGAGAATTGACCGCTAAACGGAACTTTTCAAAATCTGCTTCGATCTGTTGAATGATCCTGTCTGCATTTTTTTCTTTGCCTGTGATGGTACCGATGCTGCAGATCATCTGTAAGGCATTCGGGATAGTATTTACATCACTGATCCAGACCGGTGCTATCTTCTCTAATGCTTCGATCTGTTCTTTGGTATTCTCTTCTTTATTGGCAATGATGAGATCAGGTTCGAGTGCAGTAACTTTCGCGATATCGATGTTCTTTGTACCACCCACCTTTTGTTTATGCAGGAACCAATCATGCGGGTGTACACAGAATTTGGTGATACCCTTGACTTCTCTGGTTAGGCCCAGATCAAATAATAATTCAGTCTGTGAGGGAACGAGTGAAATGATCCGTTCGGGATACTTTGTGATCTCAATTACACGGTTCAGTTGATCTGTATAAAAGGGCATGTACAAAAATACCCTTAAACAGAGAAACTGTGTAAATAAACATGTGATAATACCAGCAATAGTAAGGGTTGCGGTCAGTTATTGGTGAGCGATATGAATTCCGGATCCTCTTCTCTGAAATAATCTTTCTCAATGAGTTTCTTTAAACCGCTTTTTAATGCACCCCATTCGGGGGATAAGATCTGGGAAAGCATGAGCTGGTTTTGTAAACGCCGGATATCCATTAGCTTGCTTACGGATTCTGTAAAATTTCGGACGTTTTCGGTGCGGGTGATTTGTATCAGGCTTTTCATACCATAAAGGTAGACTATGCAAATACCCTGGTTGATGTTATGTTATTATGACCCATAACTACACATTATAGATCTTTTGCGCCATTTTAATAAAGCTCTTATTCAGATCGCTGTTCTCTCCCTTGCGTTGTACAAAATAGAAGTTTCGCTGTATATCCAATCCTTCAAAATGCACTTCTGAGAGTTCACCGTATTGTAATTCTTTAATAATGGACCTTTGCGGCAGGAATCCAAGCATGTCAGATTCAATAAGGAAATTCTTTAAAGATTCTGTTCCGCCCAATCGCACTTTAATATCCAGATCACTCATTTTGATCTTATTCTTTTCTAAAGCATTTTTCAGTGCGGTTAATGTGCCACTGCCTCTTTCCCTGAATGCCAATGGCATAGTAACGAGGTCTTTCAAAGTGTAATATTTTTTTTTGGCAATGGGACTTTTACTGCTGCATACGGCAATTACATTGTCAGTAAGAAAGGATTGATAGTCTACCTGATTCAGTTTTACTTTTCCTTCTATAATGCCGATATTGATATCCTGGTTAAGTAAGGCATCGATGATCAATTCTGAATTTCGGTTAAGTGAATTGATATTTACCAA
This sequence comes from Chitinophagaceae bacterium, assembly GCA_947455605.1. Lineage (GTDB taxonomy): Bacteria > Bacteroidota > Bacteroidia > Chitinophagales > Chitinophagaceae > Sediminibacterium. The sequence continues at coordinate 22,635 of CANGOX010000005.1, read as the reverse complement.
AGGGTAATGCTGATTAAATGCCGATAATATTTTTGGCAGGATATACAAGGCTACGGTACTACTGGCACCCAGTTTCAGAAAGCCCTTTGCCTGTAATACATCTTTAAGGGTAGATATATCAAACTCGGCCTGTTCTTCTATGCGTTTTACTTCCAGCAGTTTTTCTAAAAGGATCTTTCCGGCAGCTGTGAGTTCAATCAGCATACCTTTCCTGTCGAACAACTTGGTTTTATAATACTCTTCAAGCGATTTGATGTGTTTGCTGATTGCCGGTTGTGATATATACAATACCTGACTGGCCTTCGAAAAGCTTTTCTGTTGGGCAACAGTCATGAAAACATCGTGGCGTGTTGAGATCATATCAGTGGTACGTAAAAATTCAGCATAGGATGCTTACCTGCTATTTCGCAAGGCTCTGTAGCACATCGTATTTGGTTACAATATGATAATCACCTTTTTCATCTTTTGCGATCACCGCTCCGTTCTCTTTGGTGATCAGATGCCCCAGTCTTTCTACCGGTGTATCAAAATCAACGATCGGATAAGCATGTTCCATCACACTTTCTACGGTGGCATTTCTGATCTCGGGGTTATTAAATACTTTCTGGAATAATCCGCTTTCACTTACCGCGCCGGCAAGTTCTCCGTTCTGCATCACAGGGATCTGTTCGATATCGTATCGCTTCATCAATTCCACAGCTTCTGCTACTGTATTGGTGGGTTCAATGGTCACAAGTCTTTTCGCACTTCTGCCATTAACAATGTCTTTAAAGGTTTTCACATCTAAGAATCCACGTTCCATCATCCATTCATCGTTATAGATCTTTCCAACATAACGGCTGCCATGATCATGGAAGATACAAACCACTACATCATCTTTGGTGAGAGATGATTTTAACTGCATCAATCCCTGCAAACAACTGCCGGCACTGTATCCACAGAAAAGGCCTTCTTCTTTTGCGATCCTTCTGGCCATTACCGCACCGTCTTTATCGGTTACCTGTTCAAACTTATCTATCACGCTCATATCATAATTCAGCGGAACAAAATCTTCCCCAAAACCTTCTGAGATATAAGGATGCACTTCATTCATATCAATCTCACCTGTGTTATAATATTTTGTAAGTAATGAGCCATATACATCTATTGCCCAGATCTTGATATTCGGATTTTTCTCTTTCAGGTACATAGCTGTTCCTGTAATGGTACCACCCGTGCCGGCTGTACAAACCAGGTGGGTGATCTTACCTTCTGTTTGCTCCCATATTTCCGGTCCGGTACTTTCATAATGTGCCTGACGGTTGGCCAGATTATCGTACTGGTTCATGTACATGGAATTAGGGATCTCTTTGCCCAAACGTTTGGCCACGCTATAATAACTTCTGGGATCTTCGGGGAGTACGTTGGTAGGGCAAACGATCACTTCTGCACCTACGGCTTTCAGAATGTCTGCTTTTTCTTTGGATTGTTTATCGGTTGTAACAAATATGCATTTGTATCCTTTTACACAGGCAGCGAGTGCCAGACCCATACCGGTATTACCGCTGGTTCCTTCAATGATGGTGCCGCCGGGTTTGAGTTTGCCTTCTTTTTCGGCTACTTCCACCATTTTCAAAGCCATTCGGTCTTTGATGGAATTACCGGGGTTGAAATAATCCACTTTAGCCAGCACAGTGGCAGGAATATCTTTTGTGATCTTGTTAAGCCTGATGAGAGGGGTGTTACCTATTGTTTCCAGAATGTTGTTGAGCCACATAATTTACTAACGCTTGTTTGCGTAAAGGTAAAGTTTTGCACTTCCGGATTGGGGTCAATTATAAAATAGGTACTACGAAATAGGGAAATTATAAAGGGGGGCGGATTTACATCCTCTGCGTGTATGATCCGCTACCCTTGGAGATCTTGGTTTGCCGGTGCGGGGGAGTGGCACCGTTTACTTTTTTGCAAGATTAAAAGCTTTTTACCAGGTGAATAGTGGTACCGTCTTCCTGGCCATTGGTCACATCCTTGGCTGTTTCCGTATTGGTTTTGTTGTCTGATGCTTTGTTATCATTATGCAGGTATCCAAATACTAAAGCAGGAACCAGGGCGATAATGGCGATCATGTTGGCGGTAAAAATGAACTTTTTCATAAAAGGTTGTTTTTGATGGTTTATTTACTTTGATAGAACAAAGATATAGAGAATAACAGTACTATGCAATAAATAGTACCAACTAAAGGGTAGTATTTTCCATAGGATAATAGTGAGTTATGCTTTGGAATGAAGTAAATACGGGGGTTTGGCGGTTTTGGGACTGGAAAAATGGAAATTTTATATTGTGATGAGCGGTAAAAAAGCCGGGATGATGTACGGGAGATAGGGGCAGAATATCGAATATTGAACAAGGGATATTGAATTTTGAACCGAAAAACCACTTCAACATTGGATATTCCTTGTTCAATATTCAATATTCTCTTCCGCAGCCGTTAACGGCAGGAGGTATATTTACGGTAATAAGTAATAGGAAATACAGAGAACCAGAAGGTCTGCTACGATTTAAACATCTCTGTCATCTTAGCGCAAAGCTGGCTTTCGATCATTTTTTCACCAACGATGATCATGTTCTTGAAAGCTTTGGCTTCACTGATGCCGTGACCGATGATCACAGGTTTGTTTACACCTAAAACCGGGGAACCGCCATAATTCTCGTAATGGAAGCGGGTAAAATAGGCGTCTTTACCAAAACCGCGCTGCTCGGCTATATCGTAAACCGATTCTGCCAGTTTGAGGATGATATTGCCGGTAAACCCGTCACAGACGATCACATCTGCCTTGTCATTAAACAGGTCGCGGCCTTCAATATTACCGATAAAATTGATCTGGGTATTCTCTTTAAGCAGGGGATAGGTTGCCTGGGTTATAATATTGCCTTTGCCTTCTTCTTCACCCACATTCATCAACCCGATCTTAGGGTTGCTTACATTGTAGATATACTCTGCATATAAACTACCCAGGATGGCAAATTGATTAAGATGTTCCGGTTTGCAATCGGCATTCAGACCGGCATCCAGTAAAACACCGGTACCACCATTAATTTTGGGAACAACGGTTACAACCGTTGGCCTGAGGATTCCTTCAATGGTCTTAATGCTGAACATAGCACCCACCATCATAGCACCGGTATTACCTGCACTCAGAAAGGCATCGATCTTACCCGTTGCCAGCATATGAAAACCAATAGCGATGGATGAGCGCTGTTTTTCTTTCAGCGCTTTGGTTGGATGTTCGTGGTAGCCAATTACTTCGGGGGCATGTATTACATGAACATTGGGTGAGTTTACCCCATGTTCTGCAAGCAAAGGTTTTACCTGTGCTTCGTCGCCTATACAAAATAAAGAAGCCGTACGAGTATTGTCAGACAAGTATAATTGCAGGCCTTTCACCGCTTCAAGCGGTGCAAAATCTCCACCCATCATGTCTAAACCAATATTCATTCGGCAGGAAGTCTAGTTGAACTAAAAGGTTACGTTGTTACGCTTTCAGAGGAGCTTTTTCAGCTACCAGTTTACCTTTATAGAACAATTTACCTTCGCTTACATGGGCGCGGTGACGCACGTGTAGTTCACCAGTGGTGCTGTCTTTGCTCAATGTTACCTCTTGTGCAACATAGTGAGTTCTTCTCTTAGCGCTACGCTGTTGTGAATGTCTGCGTTTAGGATTCGGCATATCTCGGAATTTATAGTATCAAAAAAAGTTAATCTAAGTTTTTAAATTTATCCAGCCCTTTCAGCAGTTTGTTACTGTCTTTTAAGGCCTCTTCTTCCATCTTTCTCAGTTTCTCCAGTACCTCGGTGTTGCATTTTGGACCACCGATCTCTTCTTCCCTGCACATTTTCTGTAAAGGAATACTCAGGTTAATGAACTCGAATATCCAGTCGGCCAGGTGAAGATGACTCTCTCCACGACCTATATAATATACATCAGGATCTTCTTCCTGTTCGTTCATTACTTCGGGCTCATCCACCATCTTTACAAGGATGTTGAATTCATCCCAAAGCTGCATGGGCAGGGTGTTTCCGCATCTGTCGCAGATCACATCTGCATTACCGTCAACATCAAATTTCAACTGCATGAATCCGGTATTCTTCTCCAGACTCAGTTTGATATTGGCGATACAGTTTTCGAAATCCTGCTCACCATATGGTACAAAGAACTTGTCCTCAACCCTGTATTCGTATACATGAATCCCCGGCTTCAAACCCACAAATGCTATCTCGTATTCCCGGCGCTGACTCATAACCGTTTTTTAAGGGCTTGCAAAGGTAGGCTAAAACAGCCGAAATGCCAAAGGAAAATTGAATTTCCAAGCTTTGCGGCCTGAGCGGCAATGATAGGCCTTTTTATTCCATATTTGTAGATATGAAGCAGGAATCGGGCCTTTCGGACCATTTATGGGTAAAATTGGGGATTTTGTTCGCCATGGCGCTGGCGATCAGCGTATTTTCCTGGTTTCCCGAAATGGTTGAGCGGGTGTATTCGGTGGGTGTCTATCCCGGCCTTTCTTCCCTGCTCAGGATCTTCACCAAATGGATTCCTTTCAGTATCGGAGATATTCTGTATGCCTTGCTCACCATTTACTTAGGGGTAGGGGCGGTAAAAGGGGGGATCCGGTTATACCGGAAGGAATATACGCGGCAGCATTTTATTCATTTTCTTTTTAAAGCAGCTAAAACCGTACTCTGGATCTACATCATTTTTAAACTCGTATGGGGCTTAAATTATAATCGTTTGGGCATTGCACACCAGTTGCAGCTCTCAAAAAAGGAATATACCAAGGAGGAAGTAACCGAACTTACGCATCAGCTGATCGATAAACTGAATGAATGCCGGCGGCAGATAAAAGATACGATACTACCGGCACCTTCACTTGATACCATTTATCGGGAAGCGTATAGTTCTTATGCCAATATTTCCAATGAACTGGCTTTCCTGAATTATCGTAACCGATCAGTCAAAGGCAGTCTGTTCAGCGGCATTGGTGATTACATGGGTTTCTCCGGTTATTACAATCCATTTACCGGTGAAGCACAGTTACGTTCAGATATTCCTAGGGTACTGATACCGTATATCGCCTGTCATGAAATGGCACACCAATTGGGTTATGCCAGTGAAAGTGAAGCTAATTTTGTAGGTTATCTCGCAGCCGCCTCCTCTGAGGATGTTTATTTCCGTTACTCAGTATACAATGATCTGTTTTCCTATGCGCAAAGTCAGGAGATCATGCTCTATGGGAAAGAAAAAGATTTTAAAGCCTTCGAAAGTGTTTTCCAATATAACCGGACGCATCTGGATAGCCTGGTAAGAAAAGACAGGAGGGAAGTGCGTGAGTTCTTTCGCAAAAGAAGAAACCGGATCTCACCGGCTGTATCGGGTTTATATGACCAATATTTAAAGATGAATAAACAATTAGCCGGTGTGAACAGTTATGATGAAGTGATCGGGTGGCTAATCGCCTATCAAAAAAAATATGGCAAACTCTAATATCATTAAATTGGTGATTTCATTGATCATAACGGTGGGTCTTGGCTCGCTGGGTGGCATATTTACCATTAGTGAGATACCCAACTGGTATGCGGGGTTACAAAAACCTTCTTTTAATCCGCCTAACTGGTTATTTGGCCCGGTTTGGACCCTATTGTATATTCTTATGGGGATCTCCGTTTACCTTATCTGGAAACAACCGGTATCGACTGAAAGAAATATCGGTTTGATGCTATTTGCTTTACAGTTTGTACTCAACTTTTGTTGGTCGATCATTTTCTTCAAGCAGCATCAATTAGGATGGGCTTTGGTTGAGATCATTGTTATGTGGATATTCATTTTGTTAACCATTATCTGGTTCGGAAAAATGTCGTCCGTAGCTTCCTGGCTGCTGGTTCCTTATATTTCCTGGGTAAGTTTTGCTGCGATATTGAATGCGGCTATCTGGAAATTAAATTCCTAAAACGTGTTCTTCCACATCATGCTCTCCACCGGCTTATTGGGCTGACCACTGTATTTGGCGTTCCCTTTCTGGTTGTATTTGATCTCGATCTCTCCATCAACGGGAAAATAGATCAGCTGACCGATGGGCATGCCTTTGTAGATACGTACGGGTTGTTTGCAGGAAATTTCGAGGGTCCAGTTACCACAGAAACCTACATCGCCTTTACCGGCAGTGGCATGGATATCAATGCCCAAACGGCCGGTTGATGATTTGCCTTCCAGAAAAGGAACATGGGCATGTGTTTCTGTGTATTCGAGCGTAACACCTAAATAGAAAGCATGGGGTTGTAATACAAAGCCTTCATCGGGTATCTCGAAATATTCGATCTTATTGTGTTTTTTGGCATCCAGTTCTGCATTCACATAGGTGGCAAGGGTAGAACCGAGGTGTACATCGTAGCTGTTACTGCCAAGATCTCCCCGGGTATAAGGTTCAATTTTGATCGTTCCCTTGTCCATTTCTTCGAGTATGCGCTTGTCTGTGAGGATCATGCCTGCCGTATTTTTGTAAGATGAAATGCAAATAAATGCTTAGTTCTGCAATCTAATTTCTAAATTTCCGCAGTGCCGCTGTTTTATCAACAAGATATTAACGAGACCACCCGTTTAGGGGTATGGAAGATCGAAGAAGGAGAAGATTTCTTTTTACGTTCCGTGCCGCTGAAGCAGGACATTACGCATCCGCATAAGCGATTACAGCATTTAGCGGGCAGGTACCTGCTTCGTTTTCTTTTTCCCGATTTTCCCAATGAAGAGATCGAGATCGCAGATACCCGGAAACCTTTTCTGCCCTATGAACAATATCACTTCTCCATTTCTCACTGTGGCAATTATGCAGCTGCACTCGTAAGCAGTACCGCAAGGGTTGGGATCGATATTGAAAATGTAACACCAAGGGTAGAAAGGATCCAGCATAAATTTTTACATCCCGAAGAACTATTGTTTGTACATACCCATCAACCTGATCACCTGATACCGCTGTTAACACTGCTCTGGAGCACCAAAGAAGCCATGTTCAAATGGTGGGGTAGGGGCGATGTGGATTTTAGTGAGGTATTACGCATTAACCCTTTTCAGTTTTCAAACGAAGGGATCATGCCTGCCATATTTACAAAGGAAGAAATTCAGATTCCACTCACTATTCATTATCAAATGCCGGAAGGATTGAGTTTGGCTTGGGTGGTAGGTGAGGGATAGAAAGAATGAGTGAATGAGTGAATGAGTGAATGATAGAATGAGTGAATGATAGAATGATAGAATGAGAAGGCAATTTCAAAATTTCCCAATTCCAAAATTCCAAAATTCTCCTCCCCCCTCAGTCGTCGAAATGTTTTTTCATTTTTGGGACGAGCTTGAGGCTGGTTCCTAAAAGTTGTTTCATCTGGATCTTTACAAGCTGACCCATGGTTTTTGCTTTATCAAAAACATCGGTTCCGTAGTGTGCGCCTAGTTCCTGTTTTAGCTGTTCTATTTTATCGGGTTTGGAAATCGTGTCATTGATCATGATGTCTACGATCTCTTTCATGCGGTATCTTGAAGAAGCTAGTCTGAAAGTCATCATGGTCCGCTCCTCTGCCTGGTATTGTTCGATGGATTCCCGGTTGAGGTGTTTGAGTACGATATCTACAAAGGGTTTGTTCTCTTTGAAGAACTGGGGCAGGTATAAATTTTTTCGTCCTTCATAGGATTGCTGATCAAAATCGATGGCACGGATGCGGTATTGTACATTCATGATATCGGGCGTGATGTTCACAATAAAATTATAGGCACGCATATCTCCCAACAGGTGAATAAAACAGCGTTCATTGAATTTTACAAATTCCTTGGCCAGTCTGATCTGGTTGGTATTAGGGGCATTCAGATAATCTTTGATAAAAATATCGCCCGGGATACCCGGGATATGTTCTTCTACAAGGGTGCTGTAATGCGTAAAATACGACATCCTGTTTGGTGATAACAGGTGTTCCAGCTCCAGTCCGTAGATCCTGCTGGCATCAGCCTGTTTAATATAATAGTGATCATAGTTGTCGTTGAATTTATTGATGATGCGGATCCGGAAAGGCTGACTGTTGCCAAAATAACAGAAATCGATGCTGGCCACATCCAGGTGATCGATAAAACGCATATCGCCCTTTGTTTTCAATATCGCATAATTACGCACCAGGTTTTCACGCAGGAATTCCCATTCTTTCAGGTCATACGACACTTTTTCCCAGGCAGTATCATTACCCATGGCATCTTTGATGGGAACCGTATAGGTAAAACGCAACAGATCCTGATAACTTACCGGCAAAGAAACTTCACGTCCATAACGCATCAGGTATTCACGCAAGCGTGCATTAACCGGGAAGATGGGTTTTTTCTTCGAAGGTTTATCTGTCTGGTGCCCGGTGATGATATGGTCGAAAAGATTATTCAAGTAGCAGCGGATCGGTTTCGTCTGTTAAAGTTAGGTTTACATCGGTACCGGCAATGCCTTCAATAGAACCACGGATATAGGCGGCATTGAGCAACACTTTTTCTAATTGTTTCTCTCGGGCCTTCCATAATTTTTCCATGGCATCACGTTCACGTTGTATGCTCAGTTTCATACTCATGAATCCTTCGCGAATAGCTTTCCACTGTTCATTGAATTCGGCACCTGTAAGGTAATCATAGAGCATAACCATTTTATCGCCCTTATTCTCCTGGCTTTTTTTGGCTTCGTAAACTTTTAACAAGGCATCGCGTAATAATAAGGCTACACTTTTTACTTCTGCAAATGAGCAGATGTAAACACCCTCCTTCTCTCCAAACCTGTCCATGTCTTTCGGAAATGCCTGGGTAACGATCACTGCTACATCAGCCCCTAAGGTGCGCATATCCGCTTTTAGTTTTTCTATCCAGTCGTTAGAGAAATCTTTGGTCCGTTTACTTTCATAAATGATCCTGCCCACCTCATTGCCAAAACGGTTATGTACGGTTTGTATACAATCCGCACCCCGTACGCCTTTGCCTACAGGCTCTATCTTATCAAATGTAAATGCAGCCTGTAACATTTCTTCAAGCATCAGTTCCTGTACCTCACCTTGCAACTGCATGCTGCCCTGCTCAGATTTTCGGCGCATTTCTTCGGCCAGTTTTTTCTGATCGTCCAGTTGTTTTTCCAGTTCCTTCATGCGTAACTGGTACTCCTGTTCTTTAAGTCCCAGCCTTTCCGTTTCTTCTTTTTGTAACTGTTCCTTTAATTTTTCACGTTCTTCTATTAACTGGCGCTGAACGGTGATCTGTAATTCTTCTTCTTTTATTTTCAGGCTTTGTTCTTTCTGCAGAAATTCCAATTCTTTTTTACGGGCTTCTTTTAATTTTTCCTCATTATCAGTTGCATTCTGTTGCAGCATCTTCAACTGGTTCTCAAAATCAGTAGCAACCGATTTGCGGATAGATTCCTGTAGTTCTGACTGGAGTTTCTTTTTTTCAGTCTCTAACAGCAAGGCCGCTTCTTCTTCCTTCAATTTTAATTGCTGGGCAAATGCAGTTTCTTTCAGTTTGAATTCTTCGTCCTTTTTTTTCTGCCAATCCACCATTTTACCGCGCAGTTCTTTCTCGATCTCGTCGCGGATAGAATCGCCGGGTTCAAATTGGTTATTGCAGTTAGGACATGTTATGATAAAGCCTGCCATGAATATTTTTTTACAAATTAAGCTTAAGGCGGCGAAAATAAAAACCCGACCTGGTTTAAGTCGGGTTTAACATGTGCGGAAGAGGAGATTCGAACTCCCACGCCCGGTAAAAGGCGCTACCACCTCAAAGTAGTGCGTCTACCAATTTCGCCACCTCCGCATTGAGAGGTGCAAAGTAAAGGAAAAACAGTTAAATATTGGGGGCTTAGTTCTAAGATTGCTGATTTTTTTGCCTCAGTTTTCGCAGACCAGCACTGTAAAAATCTGTGCCTATCCTTGAAATCTGTACTGATACTATTTACATCCTTTCCGGAACCCTGATCCCTAAAACAGACATCCCGTTTTTAATTACCTGGGCGGTTAATTGAGCCAGTTGTAATCGTAATGCTTTTTTCTCTGCATTTTCGGCATTGCCGATAGAATGTTCCGTATAAAAAGAATTAAAGATTTTAGCGAGGTTAAATATATAAATGGCCACTTTGGAAGGGTCTTGTTCAGTAGCGGCATCCTGTAATATACTTGGGAACATCTCTAAGTGAATGGAGAGTTCTTTTTCTAATGGAAGCAAAGTTTGGAGTTTGGAGTCTGATGTCTGAAGTACGGTTTCTCCACCTGCTTTCCTTAAAATGCTTTTTATCCTTGCATGTGTGTATTGAATGAAAGGGCCGGTGAAACCGTGGAAATCGATACTTTCTTCGGGGTTGAAAACCATTTTCTTTTTGGGATCCACACGTAGTAAGAAAAATTTCAAAGCACCAAGACCGATGATGTCATATAGCTCAGTGAGTTCTTCCGGGGTGAAATCTTTTACTTTCCCCAGTTCTTCTGTTTTCTGTTTGGCAAAATTTACCATTTCTTCCACCAGGTCATCTGCATCTACAACGGTTCCTTCCCTGCTTTTCATTTTACCTGTTGGCAACTCCACCATACCATAACTTAAATGATAGATGCCATCAGCAGAAGGCAACCCAAGTTTCTGGCAGATCAGTTTTAATACTTTAAAATGATAATTCTGTTCATCGCCCACAACATAAATGCTTTGCCCTGCATTAAATTCTTTTTGTTTTTGTTCGGCAAGGCCAATATCCTGGGTGATGTATACAGAAGTGCCGTCTTTTCTTCTCACTAATTTTTCATCCAGTCCATCAGCCGTCAGATCGATCCATACACTGCCATCTTCTTTTTGGTAGAAGACCCCTTTCTCCAGTCCTGATGTGACCAGATCCTTCCCTAAAAGATAAGTACTGCTTTCATAATAGGTCTTATCAAAATCACTTCCGATCCTTTTATAAGTAGCATCAAATCCCGCATATACCCAGCTGTTCATATGCTGCCAGAGTTCTTTTACTTCGGGCTTTCCGGCTTCCCAGTCGAGCAGCATTTGCTGCGCTGCTTTCATAATGGGCGCTTCTTTTTCTGCCAGTTCTTCCGGTATATTCTTTTCGGTCAATTCTTTGATCTGCCTTTTATATTCATCATTGAACTTCACATAATAATCGCCAACAAAATGATCACCCTTGGTATTTGTGCTGGCTGGTGTTGCTCCATTCGCATACATCTGCCAGGCGATCATGCTTTTACAGATATGTATGCCCCGGTCGTTTACGATACAGGTTTTGGCCACTTCATTTCCATTGGCTTTGAGGATCTCTGCAATACTTCTTCCCAGAAAATTATTTCTTAAGTGGCCCAGGTGTAAGGGTTTATTGGTATTGGGGGAGGAGTACTCAACCATTACCCGCTGGTTGTTAGGATCAGCATATCCAAAATGAGCATTCGTAAATTCTTTGGTTACAAATTGCAGCCAATAGCTATCAGCAATGCTCAGGTTTAAAAAACCTTTGATCACATTATAGGAAGTAAACAGATCCGGGTTTTGAGCAACGATCGTATCACCCAGTTCCTGTCCCAGTGCATCGGGCGATTTCTTCAATTGTTTTACAAAGGCAAACAAGACAACGGTATAATCGCCTTCAAATTCGGGTTTGGTGGCATTTACCAGGATCTCCCTGCCTGGCAGGTTGATGCCATATAAGTGACTGATAGCCTTAACGGTTGCTTCCTTTATCTGTGTAACCACGCTCATATTCTTAACATTTTCGGCTGGCAAAAGTAACCAATTATGCCCTACCTTCGCTGCAACTTATGCGAAAACTGCATGACCTGTTACGGAAACTCATATTAGGAATGGTTGATCTTTTTTATCCGCTATTCCGACGGGTAATGCCTTTACAAACCTTTCGCTATGCGGCCTGCGGCGGTTTTAATACGATACTGGACATCTCGCTTTTCTTCGTTTCCTACAATTTTATCCTGAAAAAAGAAGCGGTGCATTATGGCTTTTTGACCATCGGCCCCCATATTGCTGCTTTCCTGATAGGTTTTACGGTTACTTTTCCCATTGGATTTTACCTGAGCCGTTATGTGGTTTTTCAGGAGACAACTGTGGGTAAGCGGAGACAATTACGCAAATATTTTACCGTGGTTCTGGGTTGTCTTTTCCTGAATTACGGTTTCCTGAAATTATTTGTGGATGTGTTTGGCTGGTATCCCACCCCATCCAAATTACTCACAACCGTATTTGTTGTGGCCTTCAGTTATCTCTCTCAGAAGAATTATACATTCAAACCGGCTTCACAGGTGGAGGCCTAGGTCAGTTTTCCGGGTCAATATAAAACATCAGTGTAGCCAATCCGGTTTTCTCAGCATGTATAATTTTAAATTCATGTTCTCCTTTACTTAAACGGATCTGTTTACGGTGATGGGTGTCTTCATCATTTTCCGTATACTTTGCGTTCCAGGCATCTATGAATTCTTTGCCATCAATATATAATTTTACAAAATCATCAGCCGTAATTCCTATACGGTAATTGCCTTCTTTCAGATTCATTTTGGTGACAGCAACAGTAGCAAAGGAATCTGCCGGTAAATTCTTCCCGATAGCTCCCCACCAGGTATAATCTATTTTATCTGTTGTTGTTGAATACACAGGTTGTTGGTTGAATAATTGGGTAAACTGTAAAAAATCTTTTGCAGGATCATATTCACCATCCCATTTATACCAATTCACATCCCATTTGGTTTGTGGATGAAAGGACCGGTATTCAAATACTGAATTGCCTGTTGTTTGTTTACCAAATTGATTCAGGTAAGCGGGCCCAGTATATAATAATTTAATTCCAAGCTGCTGTTGCGTAGTATCGGCTTTTGCAATAATTGTTGAAGGAAAACTATCAGATCCTTTACTGATAATAGCAAAGCCATTGATCTGTTGTATGCTCCAGTTGCCTTTTGGTGCCAGTACTTCAAAATGATAAAGACCCGTCTTATCAATATCTTTCAACCAAATCAAAGGATATCGAAAATCATAAGGCCCCCATTGGGTGATCCGCATTTCATTTTTTGTCTGCGGCACCGTTACCGGTGGTAATGAAGTGGCGTTTATTTTTTGCAGGCGCTCATCTTTATTGTAATCCATATCGAGAATCGCACCTTCCCGTGAAGTGTCAACATTGTCCCAACGTTCTCCTAATACCAGGTTCTGATTTACCATTAGTTTAGTGTTACCACTGAATACTACCGTATCCGTACCCATAATATCATAGGCAATATTGTTCGATGTAAAGCGGTTAGCTGCGATCCAGTAATTGCGGCTTTCGGTGTTGCGCAGTTTTGCATAGGCCCAGTCTTCGGGTTGTTTTTCCCTCGACCATAATTTAACCCCTGTTTTATCACCCGTAAAACCATTGAGGGCGATATTGATATTCTGACCGTGTTCTATGGCAATAGCAATCCGGTTATTCTCAAAACTATTATCGGTTATATCGGTATCATAACTGTATCCCCCCCATATCCCATGGTCACATTCCTTAATGATGTTCTTCATCACAAGGTTCTTACTGAATGTGATCTCTACTCCATTGGTGGGGGCATACGAAAAATCATTTCCATAAATAAAATTGTCGTTACTGCCGCCCTTACCCGAATCCATCGTGGTTTGACCAGCCCATAAAAAAAATCCATCACCGCTATGTGTAGCCAGATTATAAGCGAAAATATTATTGCTGCTTTGCTCAAACACAAGAATGGCAGCACTGTCCTGGCCGCGTTTGTATTTACCGTCGCTATACCCACGTATATTATAATCTAGCCGGTTGTGGTATATATTGTTGTTACTGCTTCTGTACAAGCCAATACCGATCCCGGAGTTAAAACTGAAATCGTTATCAAATACGGTTGTTTTTTCGGTCCCGGTCATCATTAAGGCGCATTGTCCACCGGTAACTATATTGTTTGATATGCTTGCTTTATTACATTTTCTAAGGTAAATAGCAGCTCCATATCTCAACCATTCATCTTTTTCATTATGATGATAACTCATCCAGTCGCTTACATCTTCCCGTTCGCGGTTGCTTTGTAAATGCTGGCGATAATTATAACTCAGATCGCAGTGTTCTATGCTGAGGTTCTCTGTGCTGTCTGCAAGTATGGCTACTTTGTAACCATGAATCACGGCATTCTTAATCGTGATGTTGCTTGACCCTTTTTTGATCAGGATACCCAAACCGTAAAATTCATCCGGATTGTTTTTATCATTCGATCCCTGTAAAACCGAATGATTGAAATCTACCACTATATCATGCCCTTCGATCAGGATCACAGGATTATCAATCTTTGTTAATCCATTCAGGTTATAAGTGCGGGGATTGATCGTTACGGAAGCTGTTATTTTCATGCCGGCTTTTAAGTCTATGGGATCGGCATAGAGGTTAGGCAGAAGAAATAGCAAGCAACAGATACTGATGAACGATTTCATATCCTTAAAGATAGGAAATGTGCAAAAGTGCACAGGCGTATTTGTTAAAATTGTAAATGTACACTGCCAAATACACCAAAATCATTGGTGTTAGACTTGAAGAGCATGGGGTTCAATCCCGGTGGAATATTGCGTAGAGGTGCATTGCGCCATACAAAGTCTATGCGGAGCAGTTTAAAGATGTTTTCAAAACCGGTGCCGATCTCTGTATAGAAGCCGCCACGTAAGGAGCGCAAGCGGTATTCATTATAATATTCGATCCGGTTCAATGCCCTGCTTTTATCAGTAAGATCGCCCCATACGGATTTAAAGTTCCAAAACTGTCGCATATTGGATTTGCGCATGAATGGAAGCAGATTCAGAAATTTCTTTTCAATATTATGTTCGATGTTGATACCGGCAAATTTATCACTCACATATTCAAACCGGTTCATAAGGTTGAAGGATTGTTTGTTGTAATAATAGATCTCGTTACCCGGGTGAGTTTCCAATAACATAAAGGGTAATGATTCATTGGTATAGATCTTTCCTGCATACAGGAGATAGTTAAGCTTACCCCAGCCGGCAATACGTGTGCTTTGCGAAATATTCACGCCTAAACGAACATACTGGTAATCTGATTTCAGGAAATCCTGGATACCCCATGCCGGTCTGATCTCCAATACCGGTAAGTTGCTTTTCAGTTTCACTTCTTTTCTATGACGGGCAAAGGTTCTTTCTCCCGGTGCATACCTGATCTTAACGCCCAGTTCGGAACTGGTGATCTGGCTTTGTGCAATACGGCTAAGCAGGGTATTGGTAGCCGGAAGGGGGTTAAATGTTTCATAGGTTGTTCTGGTAATAAATGGCTGTAAGGAAAATTTACTCTTCCATTCCTTGGTAAAAGCCAGTTTTATTTCTTCTACACCCAGAAATTTTTGAGGGATGCCCGGTCTGCGTATCAGTTGACTGAAAATATTATCAGTGGTGATATCTTCATCATTGTAACGGGTACGGCCATTATCCAGGTCATGTGTATAGGAGCCAAACAAAGTGATCCCTTTATTATTAGGAAGATGATACGTAACATCCATTCTTCCTTTCCATCTTCCGTCTTTGAATCCATAGGCCAGATATCCATGCAGGCGTAAGTATTTACTGAATTGCTCTGTGGTTCCCAGATCAAAGCGCATACGGAACCGCTCCAGCTGGTTACCGCTTACCCATTTGTACCAGGGGCCAATCTCAATATTGCCATATTGTTTATGACCATCAAAAATAAATTTAAGTGCTTTGGTGTATTTGACGAATGCAGGGATGGTCTTGATCGTGTCCATCATTTGATACACTTTCTTTTCATTCACACTCAGTTCTTCATGGCGTTGTTCGGACCAGAATCTGTTATCTTTATCCCTTGCTGTTTCTGATACAATAACTTCCTCTTTTTGTACATTCTCTCCCAGCTTCCTCAGGATAGCGGTATCATTTAACCTAACATCTTTGTACGTACTTGTTCTGCGGGCAATGAAAGAAAGTTTTTCTTTTCCAAAGGGAGTAAAATCGATTATGGTTTTATCCTTGGCAAACATCCAGGCACTATCGGGCCGTAGACTGAATTCCTGCACAATACTCAATCGGTTCACATAGTTGATATTGGCGGTAGCAGAGATGTTGAGGTTAACCCGGTAAATACCCCAGTTGCCGCCATGTATCCAGCAATCGCCACTAAAGGTATTCTCACCTTCTCTTTTGGGTGTAAAAAATAAGTGCAGGTATCGTTGCCCGCTGATATATTGTGTGTCGGCCCCTTTGTAATTGTAATACCTGTCGCCCACATCACTAAGCGGGCTGATAAACTCTTTTCCCAATGCATTGGCATAATTCTCATACACATTCACTTTCTGGTTCATGCCACCAATGAACTGGAGGATGCTTTCATTTTTCAAACCTTCTGTTTTCGCAGCTTTGATCTCTTCCCGAACTTTATAAGGGTCGTTGGAATAGTAATAATCAGAAAGCGCTTCTGTCATATAGATCGGTAAGAAAGGCTTGTGATCAGAAACACTGTCAATATTATCCAGCAGAAAAGCAAAGGGGCGTAGTAACTTCTTATCAGTGAAATACCGCTTGTCTACATTACTCATATCGAGCTCCACCTTATTATATAACTCATAAGAATAGCTATCGTATTTGTAAGGATTGTTCTTTCCTTTATTTGCCACAATGGCTTTCCACCAGCGAAGACCTTTATTGAATTTTGACCTGACTTCTACTGTATTGGAGAGTTTTACCTGTGTTAAAACCATCTCAACATTAACGGTATCTTTTGCAGTACTGTGAAATACTTTATTGACTTCCATATAACCCACATAGCTAAGAATAAGGGTGTCTATTGGGTGATGACTGTATCTGATAACAAAGTTGCCGGCACTGTCTGAGGTAATGCCAAAACCCGCTTTTTTCCAGAAAAGACTCGCAAAGGGAACCCGCTCTTTGGTGAAATCATTCATCACATGGCCGCGTACGCTGCCGCGTTGCGACCATGCCCCGGAACACAGGAATAGGACGCAACAGCACAAAACCACCAACCGGTTTAATAAATCATTTCTCTCCACGCAACAGTTTAATGCAAAGGGGTTAAATAAACGAAAGGTTTATCAGGGATTGGATTTTCGGATACCCCCTTATCATACAATCGGGAAATGAATCCTTAGGTTGGTAGGGGGGTGTATAAAACTACGGATTCTGGCTTTTGTTAGGTAATAATTCTGTCATAAAATACCTGAGCTGCCTGATTGGACTGCTGAATTGGGAAAAAGGGTGGATAAGAGGCTGACATTTTTGCATTTTCGGGGTGGATGGCATGGTGATTGACTATACAAACCTGATTATTAACCTGAAATTCAGTTTTATGAGCAAAATAATAGGAATTGACCTTGGAACAACAAACAGTTGTGTTGCCGTTATGGAAGGTAACGAGCCAGTAGTGATCGCCAACGACGAGGGGCGTAGAACCACCCCATCGGTAGTGGCGTTCTTAAAGAATGGTGAGCGTAAAGTTGGGGACCCTGCCAAAAGACAGGCGATTACCAACCCTGCCAATACCATCAGCAGTGTGAAGCGTTTTATGGGCCGCCGTTACGACGAAGTGACCGAAGAGATCAGCCATTGGAGCTATAAAGTGGCCAAAGGTGACAATAATACGGTTCGTGTAGCGATAGATGACCGTTTATATACGCCACAGGAGATCTCTGCCATGATTCTTCAGAAAATGAAGAAAACGGCTGAGGACTATCTGGGTCATGAAGTAAACGAAGCGGTAATAACCGTTCCGGCCTACTTTAATGATGCTCAACGCCAGGCTACCAAAGAAGCCGGTGAAATTGCCGGACTTAATGTTCGCCGTATTGTAAATGAACCAACTGCAGCAGCATTGGCTTATGGTCTGGATAAAAAACATGTTGATCAGAAGATTGCTGTGTTTGATCTGGGTGGTGGTACATTCGATATCTCTATCCTGGAATTGGGAGACGGGGTGTTTGAAGTAAAATCAACCAATGGTGATACCCACCTGGGTGGTGATGACTTTGATAAAGTGATCATGGATTGGCTGGCTGATGAGTTCAAATCACAGGAAGCGATCGACCTGCGCAAAGACCCGATGGCTTTACAGCGTTTGAAAGAAGCTTCAGAAAAAGCGAAAGTTGAATTGAGTTCTTCTTCAGAAACTGAGATCAACCTGCCTTATATTACCGCAGTAGATGGTGTACCTAAACACTTAGTGATAAAATTAAGCCGCGCAAAATTTGAGCAGTTAGCTGATAAATTATTTGCCCGTTGCTTAAAACCTTGCGAAGAAGCATTGAAAGATGCCGGTTATAACATTACACAGATCGATGAAGTGATATTGGTGGGTGGTTCTACACGTATTCCTAAAGTACAGGAGATCGTTGAGAAATTTTTCGGAAAAAAACCTAACAAAGGAGTGAATCCTGATGAAGTAGTTGCCTTAGGTGCTGCTATACAGGGTGCTGTATTAACCGGAGAAGTGAAAGACGTATTGTTACTCGATGTAACTCCATTGAGTCTGGGTATTGAAACCATGGGTGGTATCATGACAACCATGATCCCTTCCAACACTACCATTCCAACTAAGAAAACAGAAGTATACTCTACTGCCAGCGATAACCAACCCGGTGTACAGATCCATGTATTGCAGGGTGAAAGACCAATGGCCAGTCAGAATAAGAGCCTGGGCATGTTCAATCTGGATGGTATTCCACCGGCACCGCGCGGTGTACCACAGATTGAAGTAACGTTTGATATTGATGCTAATGGAATGTTGCATGTAAGTGCAAAGGACAAAGGCACCGGTAAAGAACAAAAGATCCGCATTGAAGCCGGTAGCGGTTTGAACAAGGAAGAAGTTGAGAAAATGAAAGCTGAGGCAAAAGCCAATGAAACGGCTGATAAAGAAGCTCGCGAAAAAGTTGAAAAACTGAACGCTGCCGACAGTATGATCTTCCAGACCGAAAAACAATTTAAAGAGTTTGGTGAAAAGATCTCTGCTGATAAAAAAGCACCGATCGAAGCTGCCCTCGCTAAATTGAAAGAAGCACATAAGAACCAGGACATAGCCGGTGTAGATGCTGCTATGGCAGAGATGAATACTGCATGGACAGCTGCCAGTGAAGAAATTTATAAAGCACAGGCAGAAGCAGGTCAGGCAGGTGCACAAACTGGTGCAGATGCAGGTGCTCAAGCAAATGCAGGTGCTCACGCCGGTGGCGAAACCGTTACAGACGCTGAGTTTGAAGAAGTAAAATAGCTTCACCAACCTGAAACCTCAGGTAAATGAAGCAATATTTAATATCGTTGAAAAAGAAAGCCCCTGCATTTTGCCGGGGCTTACTTTTTCAACAATCTATATCCGTAATTGTCAGAGTAATTCCTGTAATTATCTAGTGTACGATACCTTATTCGTGGTAAAAACATAAGGGGTGCAGCTGCAATCACAATTTCTTTTTTCTGCCGACATAGAAGCATTTCCCTCCATCTTGATAATGATTGATGTGCCGGGAATGGAATTGCCAAAATTTACAAAACCCAACAGATCGAGTGTATAGCAATAGATGGTTCCATCAGCTTTTACATCAGCAAAATTGCGGTTGATAATTCCGCTTGATTTGGGCAGAAAATAATAAGTGCCGCTGGTAAGACCGGGTAAGGTATTGCCTGCCGAAAAAACCTGTATAGAAGGAGTGATATTATCTTTTACCAACGCGAGGTTATTGTCTTCCGGAAATTTAGAATAGCCCTGTTTGATCCAGTTACCGATGGCTGCTCCGGCTATATCATAATTATATTCACCACCTAAGGGTGCGGCTGTTCTTTTGATTCTGCCATCAGCACTGCTTAATTTGGCTTCCAGTTTCGTTCTGGATATTGCGTCGAAATAATCTAACGGGTTCATAGCAATCCCATTAACATTTACTCCCATATACATACCAGCCAGTCAGCCATTGTTATTGGCAATACCCAATACATCGCCCGGTGCTGCCATGAAGTTGGCGGGTTCTACATAACATCCCTGATAAGAGATACCGCCGGTAGTGTAAGCAGGTTCGCAGGTTGCTCCAGAAAAATTATTGACCGCGGCCTGCAATTTTGTTGATAGGCTGCTTACATGATCCCAATACATATAACTGTTTTCCGAGCCCAAAGCAATTTTATATTCATAATGATCATTAAATGCGCCGGCATTGAGACGTGTTCTGCTGATCCGGAGAACATGTACATTACCCGGTGATTTGATTTCCAAAGAAGGTTTGGATGTAAAACAGTAAAAATACATATGGTCGGATGGGAAAACGTGTGCTGTTGGATTCAGGTTACCAAGCGGTACCAGCCCAGTAACATCAGCAGTATCCAAAGGAGGAACTGTGAGGGAAGCAATTTTTAGATCGTATAAAGGATTGGCAGAATTTGTGGTAGTATCACTGCTGCTTTTGTTACAGCCGGCATTGATCATCAGCCCCCACAAAATGATAACCGATACTCTTTTTTTCATGATTAGCAGGTTCAATGGTATTAAATGTACAAAAACCAATGAAAGTCAGATACGTTTTCTTTTGAAAAGGTTGCCTGTATTGAGTATAAGTGCGATAGGAAAGAAAGTTATCGGGTATAGGTTATTTTATTTGAACTGAACAAATAAGGCCCGCAAGTACAATCGCAATTTCTTTTTTCTGCAGAAAGGGTAGTGCCGTTATCCATGCGTATGAGGACCGAAGTAGCCGGGAGTATACTTAATCCCGGTGATAGGGCATTGGGTAGTCCCAATGTATAGCAATAAATATTACCATCCGGTTTCACATCAGCAAAATTGCGATTGGTAAAACCGGTTGTCTGTTCTGCAAAATAATATACACCCGATGGTAAACCTGGCAGTGTATTTCCGGCGGAAATGGCTTGTTTGTTAGGCTCTACATTATCCTTTACAAAAGCGATATTATTGTCCTCTGGTGTTCTGCTGCCACCTTGTTTGATCCAGTTGCCTTGTGCAGTGCCAACAATATCCTGGCTGTACTCGCCGCAAAGAGGGGGCAGGGTTCTTCTTATTTTTCCATCAAATCTGCCCAGCTTGGCTTCCATCATGGCACGGGATCCGGCATCAAAATATTCTAAAGGGTTAGCACCCGATCCATTGATATAGGCACCAAAGTCCATACCCGCCAAACCGTTGTTTGCATTGGCTATTCCCAATATTTCTCCGGGGGTTGCCATTAACGAAACAGTAAGGTAACATTGAATATAAGTTGAGCCTCCCGTTGAATATTGTGGCTCGCATTGCGCGGCGGCAAAATTATTTACAGCGGCAAGCAGGCGGGGTGAAAGATTGCTTACATGCCCCCATTGAATATAACTTTTATCAGACCCCAATGAAATATTATAATCGTAATGATCATTCGCTAACCCGGCATTATAATGGGTCCTTCCGATTCTTACAATATGTACATTGCCCGGCGATTTAATGTTCAAAGATGCCTGTGAAGTGAAACAATAAAAATACATGTGATCTGAAGGGAAGGTATGTCCCGGCGGATTGAGGTTACCCAGAGGAACCAACCCGGTTACATCCGTAGTATCAAAAGGAGGCACGGTAAAAGCACCTTTCACCAGATCGTAAATGGGATTTGCGGAATCATTGCTGCTGCTGTTACTGCTGCTTTTTGAGCATGCAGTAGACAACCATACAAAACCGGCAAAGCATATAGCGAAGGCCTTTTTCATAGTGCTGGCATTGAATTGTATAAATCTACAAAAAACATTTGAAGTAGGATAGAGGCAGAATCAATGGGTTATGCAGCCTGTTGTTGAAGTCAATTCCTGAAGAAATCCGGTAATCGTTAATTTTGTGATCTCCTTCATTACTAATATCATCTTATGGCATTGCTTTTTGAACCAATTTCTATTCGTTCGATACAATTAAAAAACAGGATAGCCGTATCTCCTATGTGTGAATATTCAGGCGAGGATGGGTTTGCCAACGACTGGCATCTGGTGCATCTTGGCAGCCGGGCTGTGGGTGGTGCAGGTTTGATCCTTTCAGAAGCCTGCGCTGTTGTGCCTGAAGGCAGGATCACCGCACAGGATATAGGAATATGGAAGGATGCGCATATTGACAATCTGAAACGCATTACTGATTTTATAAAAAGTCAGGGTGCAGTTGCCGGGATCCAGTTGGCACATGCAGGAAGAAAAGCCAGCTGTGCCCAACCCTGGAAAGGTGGCCAGCAAATACCCATTGCAGAAGGGGGCTGGCAGATCGTAGCACCAAGTGCGGTTCCATTTAAAGAGGGTACGATGATACCTGCTGCATTAAGCAAAGAAGCCATCAAACAATTGATCGAAGACTTTACAAATGCGGCACAACGTGCATCGAAAGCAGGTTTTCAGGTAGTTGAGATACATGCAGCGCATGGTTATTTATTGCATGAGTTCTATTCGCCACTAAGTAATTTTCGTACTGATGAATATGGGGGAAGTTTTGAGAACCGGATCCGTTTATTGGTAGAGGTCATTCAATCTGTACAAACTGTGTGGCCTGCCGATCTGCCTCTATTTGTCAGGATCTCTTCAACTGATTGGG
>CANGOX010000004.1 GCA_947455605.1 Chitinophagaceae bacterium | reverse complement strand
CTGGTCTTTATTAGGGTTAAAGAATATATAGCCATCCCTTGTTTTATAATTCTGTGCATTCAGCAGGCTCATAAATGAGATCAGGGCGAAGGCAAGAAGTGTGATTTTTTTCATCTTTATACGTTTTATGGATTAATGTTTGATTTGTATTGTGTGTTGAATTTATTGTGGTAAGCCCTGTGCTATCCATGCCAGGAAGGTTGCCGTAGTGGTTCCGTCCAGGCTGAGGCTTCCCCCTTTATGTCCTGAGCTGCCGGAGCTTGCCATCATCTTGCTGAGATCTGCTTTATCAGCAGCCATCTTCGCATAATCCAGTGTTGGTCCTAAACCGCCGTGGCAGGCACTTCCTTTACAAACTGTTTTATAGATAGGAACAATATTGGTTGTGTAAGTAACCGGACCGGTAATAGCCGGTGGTACGTAGTTGTCTTTTGCTCCCTGTGATACCCATGTTTTAATGATGGCAGATTGTGAAGGGCTGAAATATATACCACCTTCACCGGGGTGGTCTTTACCTGCGATCATATCAGCAAATACACCTGAGCGTGCCAGGATTACTCCATAATACACAGTATCTTTTAAGGAGAACTGTAATGCTCTTGTAGATCCGTTATTATGACAACCACAGGCACCTGAAACAAGAATGGGCACGATATCATCTCTGAAAGAAACGGTTTTTAAAGAACTGGCCGTTGGTACAGTGATATCTTTTTGGTTATTGTAACATGCAGAGAATAACAGCATACCGCCGATCACTCCCATGTATCTGATTAGTTTATTCATAAAATTATTTTTAGCGGTTGATAATTATTTTTTAACGATGACCTTTCCTGTTTTTCTGTATTTGAAAATGCCGGATCCGTCAGTACCATATTTCCATACATCAGGAATATTCGGATCAGCGAAATACCAACCTTTAACAATAGCGATCTCGGCAGATTTCAATCCACCGTCTCCATAAGCCATATCGCCCTGCTGACTGGTGGCAAATACTTTCGTTCTTGGATTGGCAACCAGAATGGTTGAATCAACTCTTGATAATAAGGTACTGGCCGCGTTCAGATTATCACCTTTCACATAAAAACCTTTGTTGTTTGCATCTACAAAGCACACGGTAGAATTCGCACGGTTTCCTTTAGGATAATAAATATCCAACAGCAAATCATCATACGTATTTAATGGTCCTCTTGTGCTGGAAGCTGATACAGGAGTTGCCACGGTTTTGTAAGGTCTGAAGCTGGCATTCACCAATGTATCTGCATAGAATTTTCTAACGCTGTCTTTATAGGCATTCCAATATTTAGAAAGAGCCGGTTCTTTTAGTTGCGCATACAGCGTAACTGCATTATTGGCCGGATTGATATAAGAGAATGTAATAGTATCAGCTGAAGTAATGCTTAACAATCCTTTTCTTGCCCAACCACCGGTAGCGGTTGCCTGGTTATGACAATTGGCAGAGGAACAACCGATCGTAATTAATGCAACAGCAGCGGGTCTGTAGTCCTCAACAGCAGGAAATTCCTTCGCGCCATTCTTGATCCAGTTATATACGATAGATTTTTCTGTAACCGTAAGATCAACACCGTAGTTAACCGGTGGCATTGCTTTTACCAGATCACTGGTAGTGATCAGTTGGTATAACTGACTTGATTCGGGATTACCCGGTGTAACCATACTCTTAACACTTTCATAGCTGTTTAAGTAAGGCTTAACACCTGTTCCACCATGACAGGTAGCAGAAACGCAGTTGTTCTTAATAATACTTTGCACACTCTTGGTGATCACTACATCATTCACGCCGGGTGTTGCATCTGCGTAAGGAACAACTGTAGAATCATAAAAAGGTGAAAAAATAGTGGAATCGGGTGTGTTCACTAATGCACGCGAAACACCAGCTGCATTCGTGCCATCTTTTTTACACTGTACTAATAACAGTGTAATCATAAGCAAACAAAAGAGGCCGATCATGCCTTTTAGATTTGGAACCATTTTTTTCATATACTAATTTTTTTATTAAGAAATGTAAGCTTTTGAAGAATCTGATTTAGTAAACCGGTTGGTAGTTAGGTTGATGTTTCTCCTTCAATGTTACAAGCACAAAAGTATTCCCGTATATTCCTTTTTATGGTGATAGATGTCACTCCGTTTTGTGATTTATCTCACGAATTTTTATGCCTAAAATCATGTTTTTCTATGCCACGAAATACCACTTTTACATTGCATAAACATCAATGTCATAACACTATACCTACTTAATTATGAAAAAGAAAATCTTACTTAGTCTTGCAGCCATCATTGTCATCTTCGCGATCTGGGCCGCATTAAACAGAGAAAAATTCACCCAGGCCGTTGTAGACATGGGTATGGCCCTAACCTCATCGGTTAAACACCGTAACCCTTCTGCAGAAAAAGCGAAGTTTGAATTAACAGCAGATGCTTTCTCAAAAGAGTACAAAGACAACGCTGCTGAAGCCGCCAAAAAATATATTAACCAGGCAGTTTTACTGGATGGAACCATTACTACCATTTCGGGGGTTACCGTAACGCTGAACAATATTGCATGCAATATTGATTCTTCAGAAGTAACTAAAATAAAAGACCTGAAAGTGGGCGGTAAAGTAAAACTTCAGGGATTAGTGGTTGGTTATAATGATCTGATGGAAGAAATATCCATGGCGCAGTGTACCATTAAATAATTTTCATGGGCAGTTTGAAAAAAAGCCGTTGTTGATTTTTCAACAGCGGCTTTTTTTTGAATAAAGCGCAAACTCGGGACTAAAGTCCCGAAGGAGAATCTTTGGGATCTCGTATCCACGCTCTAAAGAGCGTGGCAAGTATAAAGAGCATGGCAAGTCTATGAGCGTAGCAAGTTAAAGAGTGTGGCAGGTTGAAGAGCTTAGTAGTCTAAAGTCTGTGAAAAATATTAAGGAACCTTACAATAGAGGAGTTGCACAAGCCTAAAAATTAAAAAATAAAAACCAGGTAGAATTAAAGATCAAGAAAGTTAATTTTAGAAACGGGGGCATTCTATTTTAGATTTTCACTTTTCATCTTGTTCTACTTTGCCACGCTCTTTAGAGCGTGGATCAGGATACTCTCATGATTTCTTTCGGGACTTTAGTCCCGAGTCTGCTCAAAAACACCAGAAAAATCAGGTATAAATACCTAATAAAACAGTTCCAAAAAATTGATTTCTTTAGTATAAAAAATGCCCGCTATAAAAATCTGGGTCCATTGTGTCTGGTCCACTAAGAACCGCCTGCCAATCCTGACCCACCCTATTCGAAATTTACTCTTTGATCATATCCGAAAAAATGCAGGTCTGAAACAAATACATATTGACAGACTGAATGGACATCTTGATCATGTTCATTGCTTACTGCTTTTAAAATCTACACAGTCGATTGGAGAGATCATTAAACTAATTAAAGGAGAGTCTGCCTATTGGTTTAATAACCGGTCGGGTATTAAAAACAGTAAACTACAATGGCAGAGTGAATATTTTGCTATATCTGTAAGTGAATCAATGGTGCCTAAATTGAGAATGTATATTGATGGGCAGGAAATACATCATGAGAAAAAAACATTTGGGGAGGAATATAATGAGTTTATAAAGTATTATGATTTCTCGGTTGATGAGCAAACTCGGGACTAAAGTCCCGAAGGAGAATCTGGGATATCTTATCCACGCTCTAAAGAGCGTGGCAAGTATAAAGAGCGTGGCAAGTATAATGAGCGTGGCAAGTATAATGAGCGTGGCAAGTATAAAGAGCTTAGCTATGTTAAGCGTTTAGCATAGTAAATACAAGGCAACTTGTAGATCATAGAAATGCTATGAAATGCAGCAGTATATATGAAGCCTGCAATTTAAAAGAGTATGGCAACCTAAGCGCCTGTTAAAAATAAAAAATGTCGAGGTTTTATCTTCTCTTTCCACCCCCTCCACCAAATCTTTTACCGCCACCACTATGTGAGGGTCTTCGGGCTTTGGGGTTGTAGGCAGGGGTTGGACCAAACTGTTCGGGTACCTGTGCTTTGGTTACAGGATGCCCAAGCAATTCTTCTATCTCTGCAAATTTCTGTTGTTCTTTTTCTGTGATGAAGGTATAGGCTGTACCCTCGCTTGCAGCCCTTGCGGTACGGCCAATGCGGTGAATATAATCTTCGCCATCATTGGGCACATCATAATTGATCACCAGGTCGATGTCTTCAATATCAATTCCGCGGCTGAGAATATCAGTAGCTACTAAAATTTTTAATTTCTTGTTCCTGAAATCGAGCAATACCTGTTCGCGTTTGATCTGGTCAAGATCTGAGTGAATTTCTTCGATCGAGAATTTAGAGCGCTTCAATTCATTGCTCAGTTGTTTTACATTCTGTTTTTTTGAACAGAACACGATCACACTCTGAAAATCTTTTCTGCGCAACACTTCTTTCACCAACGGGATCTTCTGCGGCTCATACACTACAAAGGCTTCCTGAACGATCTGTTCCGGCGGTTTGGATACCGCAATATTGATCTCTAAAGGGTTGAGTAAGATCTTTCTCGCCAGCTCACGCATCTTCATCGGCATGGTGGCGGAGAATAATAAATTTTGTCTTTTCTTAGGCAGAAAGGAAATGATCTTCATGATATCATCATGAAAACCCATATCCAGCATACGGTCTGCTTCATCCAATACCAGGTAACGGAGGGCCTGCATTTTTACATAGCCCATATTGAGGTGGGCGATCATACGGCCCGGGGTGCAGATCACTACATCCACACCGCTCGATAATGCTTTTTTCTCTGTGGTAAAAGAAGTACCGTCACCTCCTCCATATACTGCGATAGCACTTACGTTTGTGAAATAAGAAAGCCCTTCCATAGATTGAGCGATCTGTACCGCCAGCTCACGCGTAGGTACAATCACCATGGCATTGATATGGTGGTCATCATGTGGTTCTGTAATGATCTTATTGATCAGGGGTAAAAGAAAGGCGGCCGTTTTGCCGGTTCCGGTCTGTGCCGAGGCAATAATATCTTTTCCCTGTAAAATGGGTATCATCACCTGTTCCTGCACGGGTGTGGCATTTTCATAACCCATTGCGTCAATACCTTCCAATATTCTTTCGTCGAGGCCAAATTCTGTAAACTTCAAAATAGATTGCTGTTATTTATATGAGTTGTAAAGATAGGCTGATAATGAGATGGTTCATGCTGAGCCGGCTCATCGTTTAGCGGTTTTAAGGTGAATATGGCATTTTTTAGGCCTATTTTGGCTCAATTATGGCTCCCGGAATATGTTTTGACTAATTTTTAACCACCTGTATGCAGCCAATTCTGTTAATTTGCGCCTCTATTGGCAACCAATATGGCAATTAACTACTTGAAATGAAAAAAACACTACTTGTTATTTTAGGCATATCCCTGGCTTTTTTTGCCGTTGCGCAAAGCACTCAGGCTGTTCCCGCTAACGCATCAGCTCCTAAAAAGGAGAAATCAAAGAAGGAAACGGCTTCTCAGGATGCCGGTACTGTGATCGAAAAGACCAAAAAGCAATTATTGGACCTCTCCAGCAGGCCAAGCGATCATTTATTGATCCAATATGGTGCCGACAGCTGGACCAATCGCCCCGACAGTGTGCGTACCGGTGGTTTCAGCAGACATTTCAACATCTATTTTATGTTTGACAAGCCTTTCAAGACCAACCAGAAATTGAGTCTTGCCTATGGTGTAGGTATCGGAAGCAGCAATATCTTCTTCAATAAGACCAATGTAGATGTGAAGTCAAACACGGCCAAACTGCCTTTTACCAATGTAGACAGTGCCAATCACTTCAGCAAATTCAAGGTAACCACCATTTATGCAGAGATCCCGGTAGAACTGCGTTATTTCTCTAAACCCGAAGCCCCCGAAAAATCATGGAAGGCGGCTATTGGTATGAAAGTGGGTACTTTATTAAAATCATACAGTAAAGGAAAGAACCTCGAAAACAAACTGGGTAATTCAGTCTACGGCCCCGGCTATATCGTGAAAGAAAGCAACAAACGCTTCTTTAACGGAACCATGCTGGCAGTTACCGGCAGGTTTGGATATGGTATCTTATCACTGGATGCGGGCTACCAGTTCAACGGCGTTTTGAAAGATGGTGTTGGACCAAGCATGAACAAATTTTCACTCGGCATTACGATCAGCGGGTTGTAAGCGTGAGTAGTCAGTACTGAGTCGTGAGTAAGAAGCCTTTCGGTTAGCTTACTCACGATTTTTTTTGCCCACGCACGATTCACTCATTCACTCATTCACTCATTCACTCATTCACTCACTCACTCATTCTATCATTCACTCATTCATTCACTATCTCCCCTACCTTTGCCAAAACAGCAATAACCTTGATCGAGAAAAAGAAGCATATACGTCGTGAAGAGAAAACGGTATTGGTGGGCCTGATCCTGAAAGAACAGACCGAAGAGCAGGTTACCGAATACCTGGATGAACTGGCCTTCTTATCAGAAACTGCCGGCGCTATGGCCGTAAAGAGGTTTACCCAAAGATTACCCCACCCCGATAGCCGCACTTTTGTAGGAAAAGGAAAATTAGAAGAGATCAAAAACTATGTAACCGGCAGAGATATTAGCCTGGTTATTTTTGATGATGAACTTACCGGCTCACAGATCTCCAATATAGAAAAAGAACTGAACGTAAAGACCATCGACCGTAGTGATCTGATCCTCGACATATTTGCCAGCCGTGCCCGCACAGCGCAGGCCAAGGTGCAGGTGGAGCTTGCACAATACCAATATCTGTTGCCAAGATTAAAAGGGATGTGGAAGCACTTAGAAAGGCAGGGAGGCGGTATTGGAACACGCGGCCCCGGTGAAACAGAAATTGAAACAGACCGTCGAATTGTAAAAGATAAGATCTCACTGCTCCGTAAAAGATTGGGTGAGATAGATAAGCAGGCATTTACCCAACGCAAAGAACGCGGAGAATTAATTCGTGTGGCTTTGGTGGGTTATACCAACGTAGGCAAAAGCACCTTAATGACCTTACTGAGCAAACAGGAAGTGTTTGCCGAGAATAAATTATTTGCCACACTTGATACCACCACCCGCAAAGTGGTTTTTGAGAACACCCCTTTCTTATTGAGTGATACCGTAGGTTTCATACGCAAGCTGCCACACCATCTGGTAGAAAGTTTTAAAAGCACACTGGATGAAGTTCGTGAGGCAGATATCTTATTACATGTGGTAGATGTATCTCATCCGCAATACGAAGAGCAGATAGGCGTAGTAAACAAAACACTGCAGGAACTGAAAGCCTTTGAAAAACCCATACTCACCATCTTCAATAAAATGGATATGTATGAGGAAAAGAATTTCGATGAATGGCTGGATGAAAGTGTAAAGCAGGAGATCTTACGCGAATTAAAAGAGAAATGGGACCATCTCACAGATAACCAGTGTGTTTTTGTATCAGCTGTAGAGAAAAAGAATATTGATGCGTTGAGAGAAATGATTCTTGGTAAAGTGAGGGATATGTATAAAGTCAGATACCCCTATAGAACGATACAGTATTAGAATTAACGGATTGCGGATTAGCGGATTGGCGAATTAGGTATTCTTTCCGATCCAGACAATCCGTTAATCCGCCAATCCGCAATCCGCTAATCATTGGAAAAGAATATTATCTGGCATAAAGTATCCGATACCGAAGAAAGCCTACCCTGGCAGGAAAACAACATGTGCCTGGTGGAGCCCGGAGGCAAAAAGCTGACCATTGCCCGTTTTAACGGCAGGATCTTCGCATTTGCGCATAAATGCCCGCATGCCAGTGGAATTATGGCAGATGGGTACATAAATGCCGCCGGACAGGTTACCTGCCCCCTGCACCGCTACCGGTTTGACATGCAAAATGGCCGTAATACCAGTGGAGAAGGCTATTTTTTAAAGGTTTTTAAGGCCGAAAAAAGGGAAGATGGCATTTATATTGGGCTGGAAGACAAAGGATTTTGGGGTTTATTGTAAATTTTTGAATACAGATTTTGCCAGAAAGCATTTTTCCCTATTTTTGCAACCCATTTAGGGAATTTCTAAAGGGTATATTCCTCCTTAGCTCAGTTGGTTAGAGCATCTGACTGTTAATCAGAGGGTCCCCCGTTCAAGTCGGGGAGGGGGAGCAAAAAAAGAGGTCTAAAAGACCTCTTTTTTATTTTATAATAGTACTAACGTTAAGTGTAAATAAATTTTGGCTTCTTTTTTACACAAATACTTTTGTAAATTTAATACATGAAGGTCCTGAATGTAAAATACCTGAAAGATTACACCATTCATGTCTTATTTGATGATGGGACTGAAGGTGATGTACAATTGAAAGATTTGGTACAATTCGGGGTATTTCAAGTTTTGAAAAACCAAGAATTGTTTGCAAAAGTGTATAACACCGGTTATTCAATTGCATGGTCAGAAGATCTTGAAATAGATATTGCTTCAATATATTCTGAGTTATCAGGTAAAAATCCTGCATCGGCTTTTCCATCTACACCTGCTTATGCCACAAATTAGTTTTTTCCTTGGCATTATTATCCGGATGTTCTACCGTGATCATAATCCCCCACATTTTCATGCTGTATATGCACAGTTTGAAGCTTTAATCGATATTGAAAAGAATGAGGTTTTTAGTGGTTACTTACCTCCGCGTGTTTTAGGAATTGTAACCGAGTGGACAGCTTTGCATCAAAAAGAGTTGATGGATAATTGGGATAGAGCAAGAAGACAAGAAATTCTTTTAAATATTGAACCGTTGGTTTAATATTTAATAAACGTATAGTTGCAACTTTCCGCAGTAAGGAGAGCAGAAAGTAAAAGGGTTATACTTAGATAGTATGACCCTTTTTATTTGGATTCTTTTATAAAATGTACATATATGCTCACAACTACACTTTCCGATTTTCGCAAGGATACCAAGGGTTATCTCGATAAGGTTACCCAAAGTTTTGAAACCTTAATCATCAACCGTGGAAAAGATACAGGCGTTGTGGTTATTTCATTGGATGAGTACAATTCTCTTAAAACTACACAACACGAATTGTCATCCCGCATTAATCAACAGAGATTAGATGCTTCTATAGAAGAGTTAAAGTCTGGCAAAAAAATGTTTAAAAAACTTATTGATTAATGAAGTTTGTTTTTACAGAACAGTCCTGGGAGGATTATCTTTTTTGGCAAAAAAATGATAAACAAAAACTAAAGCGAATTAATGAATTATTAAAAGATATTTCACGAAGTCCGTATGAAGGAACCGGAAAACCTGAAGCATTACGGTTTAACTATGCTGGATTCTGGTCTGGAAGAATCGATGAGGAACACAGATTAATTTACAGGGTTGTAGAAGATGAGATTCAAATTGCAAAGTGCAGGTTTCATTACGATTAAAAGATATAACAATTGCAACTTACCGCACTAAGTGGAGCTTTATTTGACGAGTCATTTTTAAATGGCTCGTTTTTATTTTTAGCCCCATTTAGTCATTAGTATTCAATATGATAAGTTCCAACAATTGACTTACTTCCTCGGCTCGAAAATGGGTACCTGAAAAAAAGATTGGTCAGGCGTCTATCGAACCGGTATTTTGGACTTACATGGTTTACCAGCGTAGGTGCTTTTTCTTTTGGTTACAGATTTAAGAAACCAGAAGCAAATTCCATTGTAAGACTTTGAGGCCGCCTGATTATTGATGTACTGGGGGTGTTTATGATTCACATCGATTTTGAAGTAATGTGTGATCTTCAAAATGTTAGAATAGATAAAAATTGGTTGGATACAGGTGAGTGATGCGCTTGCAACAGTAGAATAAGCTGTATGAATTCTTTCCCACTAAAACGGTCGTTTAAGGAGACTTTTAAGCTAAAAAAATATTCCAGGATTTTAGTAATTCAATCAACAGCCTTCAATTAATTATACCCTCTTTAGGTATTAATCTTTGTTCCTCTTCTGCTGCATGATAAGGTTTGATCAAAGACCGTAATCTTTTACAAATACAGTACACCATTCCCCGCTATTCTTTTCTATATCAGTATTACGTTATCTGATAACATTTAAAAAGAAATATAAATGAACTATCTGTTATTATCAGAATTAAAGCCGGTCCAAATAAATGACACGTGAATCTTGCAACTATTTTATGAAATAGTGTAACAGTTGTTCCGTTAAAACAGCTCAATTTAGTTTTCAACTAATATAACCAGTTATAAAGTTATCATGTATTACTATTTAACATTCAACATCAGATCAAATTGTGAATAGGCATTCTTTACTATAGGAGTATATGTGTCACTAAAGTATATTATCATTTAATATCCGATTTCTTAATAATAAACAAAATGAGCAATAAAACAGAAAACCAAGGTATAACAACTGAAATATCAAATCAACCTGTTCCCCGATGGGCGAAGTATCGAACCGATATGCGCAATTCTTTTCCATCTCCTTATAAAGGAGAGAAAGATTCTTTGGCTGACGGAATTGCTGAAGCTATACGTGAATTAGATAAACTAAAACCCGAAAAAAACGACGGTGCAGCATTCCTGGGAACCAATCCCAATTTGATGATTGATTTTGAACATGTAAAAGAAGCTTCACTAGAACAAAAAATGCACACATCAAGTGAAGTGATCCTACAAGCGATCAAATTGTTTGAAGGTCTTCCCAACTGGGGTCATCCCCTCACTATGAATAATGTTAACCCACAAGGAAATACTGCCGCCATCGTTGTTTCTATTCTTACAGAAGTATTTGCACCGAATATTCTGGAGGGTGAATATGCCTGGAACATACATCAGGCAGAATTAGAGTCCGGTGGCATATTGGCCAATCTGGCAGGATGGGAAGCTAAAAAATCGGGCTGTTTATATACCTATGGTGGTTCGGGCTGCTGGACCTATCATTTAAAATACGCACTAACCAGCGTGCTTCCTGATTCAAGAAATAAAGGAATCCGTGTTAATGCAAAAGTGATCTGTTCACAACAGGCGCATTATACAATGCTAAACAGTACAGACTGGATAGGATTAGGTATGGATAATATCATCCGTATAAAAACGGATACTGATTCCAATGCAATGGATATGGTGCATCTAGAAGAAGTATTGAAGGATTGTCAGGCTAAACAAATACCCGTCGCTTCTGTTGTTTGCACCATGGGAACAACGGATGCAAGTGCTTATGATCCTGTAAAAGAAGTATATCATTTAATTAATAAATACCCCAATCCAAAAGGTTACGGTAAAATATTCTTGTATTGTGATTCGGTGATCGGTTGGTCGTGGATGACATTTAAAAATTATGATTTTACATTAAATCCGCTTGGCTTTTCCGCGGCAGTATTACCCTTTATCGAAAAGAATTATGCAGCGATAAAGGATATTTTTTATGCTGATGCATTTGGTGCGGATTTTCATAAAACAGGTTTTTCTCCCTATATCAGCAGTGCATTTGTTTATAAAGATGCAGCAGCATTTGAATCTCTACTTTCCCGTCCGGCTTCATCTTATTTGCAGCCACGTTCACCTTATAACCCTTTGAATTATACTTTAGAGGTTTCCAGAACCGCAACGGGCTCTATGGCTGGATGGGCTACACTTAAGTTCTTTGGCTATGAAGGTTTTCAATCTGTTTTAGGAGGTATACTTGAAAATAAAGTGTACCTGCAGCAAAAAATTGGAGATGATCCAACAATGGTTTGTGTAAATCAATCCGATTTTGGATTGGTAACCCTTTTAAAAATATATCCTTCCGGCATGAATGCAAGTGTTCAATATGCGCACGAACTGAAAGACAAAAATTACTTGAATGATCTTATAGCGCATAACAATCTGACACATGCCATTGGTGACCTTCTGTTCGAATGGTTCCGTTCAGGTAAAAAAATAAACGGTCAATGCACACCTTATCTCAGTTTTACCACCGGGTTCCGTACTACAGAATATAACAGAGATATGGAAGATAAGGATGCTATGATATTCGCGCTTAAAATATTTCCACTCAATGTTTCTATTACGCCCGAAGTGATGGATCATGTACTGTTATGTATCAGAGCCGCAAGAGATCAGATCTTAAATATAATATAAGCATCCGCAAATGTGCATTACAATAAATACTGGTTTAAGAGTACGAATTGCTTTACCAGGGACAAACTAAGGATGTGTGAAAGTTATCATTTTTTCAAAGAATCTGCAACATTTAAAAGGTTAGAGGGGTTGACCTTTATTCAACTAAAAAACATTCACGAAAAGGCACAAATAAAACAATACATAACAGCATGAGAAAATTGGAAAATAAAACAGTTTTTATAACTGGCGGATTATCAGGTATTGGCAAAGCATGTGCAATTGCAGCTGCTAAAGAAGGTGCTAACATCGCAATAGCCGACAGGGAAAGAGGCATTAATATAAAAGCAATGGAAGAAATAAAAGCAATTCAATCCAAAGCAATTTTTATTGAATGCAATGTATCGGTATATACTCAGGTAGAAGTTGCTGTTCAAAAAGTGATCAGCATATTCGGAACACTAGATGTTGCGCTTAACAATGCCGGCATAGGAGGGAAGCCTGGTAAAATCAGCGAAATGGATGAACAGTCATGGTTAAAAGTAATCGGGATAGATTTAACCGGAGTATTCTATTGTATGAAGCATGAACTTATTCAAATGGAGAAACAAAAAAAAGGGGTTATTGTAAATATGTCTTCAATATCAGGAAAAGTGGGTTATGCAAACTCAGCCCATTATGTTGCCGCGAAACATGGATTAATAGGGCTTACCAAAACAGCAGCACTAGAATACGCCGATAGTGTAAGGGTAAACGTTATTTGCCCAGGATTTATTGATACGCCTTTACTTAATAAATTGGATCTAAATAATCAACCTCAAAGAAAACAGTTGATACTCAATAAACATCCTATGAATCGTTTAGGCACATCGGAAGAAATTGCCAACGGTTTTATTTTTCTAGCCTGTGATGATAGCTCATTTATTACTGGAGCAGCTCTCAATATAGACGGTGGCTACTTAGCACAATAAATAATAAAGTTGGAGGATTAAAATATGATACCCTCAGAAATTACCGTTGCAGAATACTAACGTATCCGTACGAAAGAAATTGGTCTTGATCATCTTTTCGGTGTGCCAGGCTATTTTGTTATGAGTTTTTCAATCAGGCAATCAAGAGTGAATTTAGGTTGATAGAGGGTTTCAAAATATTCCCTGATAGTTGCAACTTTCCGCAGTAAGCGGAGCAGAAAGTAAAAGGGTCATACTTTGAAAGTATGATCTTTTTTGTTTTAGACCCCTGAAAGGCAGATCTATTTACTTTGGATGGTGGTTCGATAGATGCTATGTAACTATAGTCTCACACATCTAAAATATGCCTGCCCCTTTCTCCTATACGGCTTAAGGTTTCCTGCGTGATGTATTTTTTCTGGTCAATTTGCTGGGGCT
Organism: Chitinophagaceae bacterium; assembly: GCA_947455605.1. Taxonomy (GTDB): domain Bacteria; phylum Bacteroidota; class Bacteroidia; order Chitinophagales; family Chitinophagaceae; genus Sediminibacterium. The sequence goes on along the minus strand of CANGOX010000004.1, from coordinate 82,741 downwards.
GTTCCCTTGTACAAAAATAACTGTGAATACTCCTACGGTCATGAGCGGTTTGATTGGTTGTTCCGCCATGCCAAACATGCGAGTTAAAAATAAACACTGATCCCGCAGGTGCGATAATACGGATCTCATCAGGATGTTTTTCAGTTGGGTTTGCCATAGCATCATCTGGCAATATATCCAGTTTATGCGTTTTAGGTACAATACGGGTAGACCCATTGTTTTCTGTAAAATCATCTAAAAGCCAGATACTATTGCAAACTTTATAAGAACCACTTACAACCGTATTCTTCCAATCCACATGCAATTTTTGAAGACCCATACCCGGTTTGGCGGCTCTGTAATTGAGAGAAGATAATTTGTATTGCTGCCCTAATACGGCTTCAATACCAGCCAATACCCGGGGATGCGTATAAAAAACATCGAACACCTTTCCTTTATTCACCAAGTCGGCCAAACGGTCTGCACCTTCTTCTTTTGGATGACGGATATATTTTGAGTCCTTCAATTCTGCACCGGCATTCTCCCCTTCCGATCGCATCAATTCGGCAATACGTTCATTAACCTGTTCTACTTCTTGTGCGGTTAATAATTGTCCAAGTCCCAGATACCCATTTGTATCTAAGCATTCGATCTCTTCTTTGGTAAGCATATCGGAGGGTTATGATCATAAATATAAAATAATTCAAGCGACAGGAGGCTGCAATCCATTATTTTTACTTCCTATATAATAGTCATGAGAGGCACTTTCCTTCTATCCGCATTGCTCAGCTTTACCGTTTGTTTCGGGCAAACAGATAAACAGATAAATACCCAAATACCCAAAGAACTGGTTGCAGATAATGGGAAGCTTACAGTGAAATTCGACCTTACCCGGGGCGGTGCTATTTCCTGGATCTCTTATTCAGGATCTCAACGTAGTCTGGTAAATATTGCCGATGAAGGCCGTTATATACAGCAATCCTATTACGCGGGTAAAAGCCTTGATCGAAAAGCAGAAGGTCAATCACCTAATTGGTCACCCTGGGCATGGAACCCGATTCAGGTAGGCGATGCGTTTCGTAATCGCGCCAGAATTATCGACTACAAACAATCAAAGGATACCTTGTATGTGAAATGTATCCCCATGCAATGGGATATGAATAACCGGCCCGCCGAAGCAGAAATGGAACAGTGGACATTTTTGAACGGAAATATATTGACCATCAGAAACCGGCTTACCTGTCACCGTACAGATGAGATCTATGGCGACAGTTTACTGCGTAACCAGGAATTACCGGCGGTGTATCCGATCTCTGCTTTGAAAAATCTTTTTACCTATGAAGGAAATGCCCCCTTTACCCATGAGCCCTACAAAAAGTTGGAAGTTAAGAATCTTGCCAGTGGATTTTGGGGCAGATATAAGGAAGTATCAGAAAACTGGATGGCATTTGTTGATGATGTAGACGTTGGTATGCTTGTTTACAATCCACAATGCACTATGTTTTTGGCCGGAATGGCTGGAGAACCGGGTAAAGAAGCGGCAGATGCATCCACTTCTTATATAGCACCGATAAAAGATGCGATCCTTTATAAAAAATCTATTTACGAATATGAATATTATATTTTGATCGGTTCTTTGGCTGAAATGAGAGAACAGATCTATGCGATCAAAAAAAATCTGGCACAGGGTAACAGATAAGTCAAGCCTCACATAATGCGGGGGCATTTTTTTTATTTTCTACGAGTTAGGCTGGTTAAATCTTTCCAATTATTTTTATATAATTAAACTATTCTTATGCCTTTTGTTTCAGTGACCAGACTTCGTGTAAAATCAATATTCTATATCATTCCCTTCATGAGAGCAAATGAAGCTTCCGTGAAAGAATTAAAAAATTCAAAAGGGCTTTTAAAGGGGATGGAATTAATAGATAAGAATTTCACCTTCTGGACCATGACCATGTGGGAAGATGATGCTTCCATGAAAGAATTCAGGGGTTCTTCGTCACATCGTAACGCTATGCAACATCTTCCTGATTGGTGTAATGAAGCGTCTTACCACCATTGGATTCAGGAAGGGATGGAATTTCCTGATTGGCAGACGGTAGCTGAAAAACTCTTTACGGAAGGAAAATTAAGTAAGGTCAGAAATCCATCGAATGCTCAGATCACCAATCAATTTCCTTCCATTAAGTGGACTAAAACTGAAAGAAAATTAAAGTGATAAAATCTTTGATATTATAGGAGGTTTAACCCGATATTTTGCTGATAGTTATGAATTCAAACTGGGGAGAAAAAGATAAAAGGATTATACTTTGATAGTATGACCTTTTCTTTTTAATGTTTGCAACCTAATTACACATTCTCTAATCCGAGAAAAAACCATGAAATGTAAGAAAATAACCCTGCTCGATGATTGCCGCTTATCTGAGCAGGCCATTGAAAACATCGCAAAGTTCTCAACAGAACCGATCGCTGTTTATAAGGACACCCCCTCATCAAAAAAAGACATCTTAGAACGGATAGCCGGTGCCGACTGTGTTTTGGTAAGTTCAAGAACCAGAATAGATGCGGATATTATAGAGGCATCAACATCCTTACAATATATCGGTATGTGTTGTAGTTTATATGATGCAAAATCTGCCAATGTAGATATTGCAGCAGCAGTCAAACATGGAATAACCGTAAAAGGTGTGAGGGATTACGGAGATGAAGGAACCGTAGAGTTCCTATTCGCTCAATTGATTTATTTATGTAAAGGGCTGGGTGTTAAAAAATGGCGCAGTGAAAACTCCGAATTAAAAAACAAAAGTATCGGGATCATTGGTCTGGGTACTTTAGGCCAGATGGTTGCCAAAACAGCTGCACATTTTGGGATGCAGGTATTTTATTTCAGCAGAACCAGAAAACAGGCACTCGAAAATGAGCATCTGCAGTTTTTGCCTCTACAGGAACTGTTAGCACATTGTGATGTAGTTACAACTCATGTGCCCAAACATACCATCCTGCTTACCGAAAAAGAATTCCGCATCAAAAAGAAAAACTCCATACTGATCAATACTTCATTGGGATTGACTTTTGAAAAACAGGCTTTCCTGCAATGGCTTTCAGCAGACAATACTTCCTTTGCGATATTTGATGGAGACGGGGCAGGTATTCATTATCCTGAATTTCAGCATATAGAGAATATCATCCTGTCGGATAGTTCTGCAGGTTTTACCATAGAAGCCAAACAAAGGCTATCAGAGAAAGTGCTGGACAATTTAGTAAGCTACTTGTCTGAAAAAGGTAAACAGTAGTGGAAGCCAAAAAGCCCGGCCTGGAGGGTTTCCCTTTCGAACATCAAGATCAAAATTTAAGTAAAGCATTTACTTTTCCTATGTCTAAAAAAAGGGTTATACCATTCATGTATAACCCTTTTTTATAGATGTAAGCTCCTGTAAACTAATATTCAACATTACCCCCAATCGTTTAAACCCACCCTTCGATCCATTTCGCTGAAAGTATGGGCACTACCCGCACAGGATCCCGGGGGGCAACAGAATTTTGCAAGACCGGTAAAAAATAATTATCATTGTGTCATATTGACGCATTCATAATTTTAATAAACCGATTCTTGCCATGAAATCTTATGTAAACAAATCATTCCTGCTTCTGGCTGTACTGCTTACCGCAAGCAGCAGTTATGCACAGCCTCAGCTGGGAAAAAATTCAGTAACGGAAGTTGTAAAAGCAATGACCCTTGATGAAAAAATAAATCTTTTAGTGGGTCAGGGAATGTATGTACCCGGTATGCCCATGCCCGGTGCAGGCACAGAACCAACTGATGCACAGAAAAGAGTAACCGGTGCAGCCGGCAGTACCGTTGCCATTCCCCGTTTGGGAATACCGGCATTGGTGGTCTGTGATGGTCCTGCGGGAATTCATGCTTTTAATGGCGGTAAAAGCAGGATGTATTATGCTACAGCCTGGCCCATCGGCACACTGCTGGCATCCAGCTGGGATACAGCATTGGTTCGTAAAGTTGGTAATGCATTGGGGGCAGAAGCCAGAGAGTTTGGTATTGATATCCTGCTTGGCCCCGGTATGAATATTCACCGTAACCCATTAGGCGCGCGCAATTTTGAATACTATTCGGAAGATCCTGTGATCACCGGTAATATCGCCGCTTCTATGATCAATGGGATACAGGGCAGTGGCGTAGGTGTATCAGCCAAACACTTTTTTGCCAATAATCAGGAAACCAACAGGAGTTCTGTAAATACCATCGTAAGTGAAAGAGCCATGCGGGAGATCTATCTGAAAGGCTGGCAGATTGCCGTGAAGAAAGCCAATCCATGGACCATTATGAGTTCTTACAACCTCCTTAACGGGCCGTATACTTCTGAGAGTGCTGAACTTCTGCAAACCATCCTTCGCAATGAATGGGGTTTTAAAGGTTTTGTAATGACCGACTGGTTTGGTGGCAAGAGTGCCGTAAAACAACAGATCGCCGGCAACAACCTGATCATGCCCGGATTACCTCCACAAAAAAAGGAGATCCTGGATGCTGTAAAGAACGGGCAACTGGATGAAAAGATACTTGACCGGAATGTAGCAGAGATCCTGACCATCATTTTACAGACTCCCAGTTTTAAAGGTTACAAATTCAGTGATAACCCTCCTTTAAAAGAGAACGCACAATTATCGAGGGAAGCTGCAGCACAAGGCATGATCTTATTAAAAAATGACGGGAAAACACTTCCGATCAAAGCTGGTTCATCCATTGCCTTATTTGGAAACAATTCGTTGGATCTGGTTGCCGGCGGTACCGGCAGCGGTGATGTAAATAAGATGTATACCGTTCCTTTGGCTGATGGATTATTTCGTGCAGGCTATTCATTGAATACAGATCTGTATCGTGTCTATTCAAAATATATGACTGCAGAAAACGCCAGGAAGCCAAAGCGTAGTTTAATGGAAGAGCTGATGGGTCCTTCAAAGCCAATCGAAGAAATGTCTGTACCGGATGAGCTGATCCGCAAAGCTGCCACACAATCGTCGATCGCTGTGATCGCTATTGGCCGTAATGCAGGTGAGGGTAACGACAGAAAAGCTGCAGGTGATTATTATCTTACTGAAAAAGAAAAAGGGATCATTAAAGCCGTATCTGCTGCTTTTCATGCACAGAAAAAGAAAGTAGTGGTTACTTTAAATATTGGTGGTGTAGTAGATGTTATGCAATGGCGTAAAGAGGTAGATGCGGTTTTATTGGCCTGGCAGCCGGGATTAGAAGGTGGTAATGCTATGGCAGATGTTATTTCCGGAAAAGTAAATCCTTCCGGTAAATTGGCTTCAACTTTTCCGGCACGATATGAAGATGATATAACTGCCAGGAATTTTCCCGGCCGTGAAATACCAGGTTCAGAAAAAGCAGGATTATTCGGACAGAAACAGGTGGATGCAGAAGTAGTATATGAAGAAGGAGTATATGTAGGTTACCGATATTACAATAGTTTTCATGTTGAAACAGCTTATCCATTTGGCTATGGATTATCGTATACACAATTCAACACCGGTAAATTAAAACTAAGTGCACCGGTTATGAATGATCAGATACAGGTGAGTGTATTGATTACCAATACAGGAAATACGGCGGGTAAGGAAGTAGCGCAACTTTATGTAAGTGCCCCAAGCGGTAATCTGGATAAGCCAAAATCTGAATTAAAAGCATTTGCCAAAACAAAATTGCTGCAACCGGGAGAAACGCAGGAATTGATCTTTACGCTGAGTACTTCAGATCTTGCTTCCTTCCACACTTCTGCAAGTGCCTGGATTGCTGAGGCGGGTGTGTACAAGGTGTATTTGGGAAATGCTCAACAGGAGAACTCTTCAGCAACCTTTACACTCTCAAATGATGTGACCGTGGAAAAAGTGAATAAGGTATTGGTTCCAAAAGTGGTTATTAATGAATTGAAAGCGAAGTGATCAAGGCTTACAATTCATAAAGGTTTTTCTATAAAAAGGACCATACCTAACCCGTATGGTTCTTTTATTTTCTGCTACCCATTCGAACTTCCATAGTTTGAATTATATAACGCTCACTTCTAAATTCGTTACTTAAGTTGCAGTGAATCAGGTTGATTTGAAACTTAAAAAGGGCGCAGACCTGATATCAACTATTGCAAAACAAAAGCAGGCAACCAATGCTCAAATTGCACTGGCCTGGCTGCTTGCGCAGAAACCATGGATCGTTCCCATACCGGGCACAACCCAATTGCACCGTTTAGAAGAAAATCTGGGTGGTGCTTCTATACAACTCAGCGCTGATGATCTACTTGCCATTGAAGAAGCTGCAGCAAAAATTGAGATACAGGGGGCGCGGTATCCTGCAGACCTTCAAAAAAGAGTGGGACGATAAAAAATCCAATACGAAAAATTCGATTATCTCCGGTGCTGATGATCGTATTGCAAAGCAGGTGATTGATCATTCCTTGAACAAACGGAATTCCTGACATTTGTCATTTGTTTTTCAGGTAGCTTGTCTGATCTTACTTTTCGTTTTTTCAACTCTTGCATATGAAAACGATACATCAGCATCTCAATCTTATCCGTTTAACTGCCCGGATATTGGAAATTGGCTTTGCATTATTTATCAGCCAGTTTGCCATGGATGTTTTTACAGAACATGAAAGTATTGGTAAAACCATTCTTGATTTAGGTATGCACCTGATCCCAACTTTCGCTCTGCTGTTAATTATTTTTCTATCCTGGAAAAGAGAATGGATAGGGGGTGTGGGATATACATTACTGGGGGTTGCCTATATCATAGCTGCAAAAGGAAAAATGGGCTTGACCGCTTATGTAGTGATTGCCGGGCCACTTTTTATTTTAGCGATTCTATTTTTCTTTATCTGGTTCATTAAAAAGAAATAAATGTCAACTGCTTATTTCTTATAGAACTTTATCAACCCCATGATTGATACCAGTGCCCATGATCCTTCTAAAAAAATGAATGGAACATAGTGTAAAAGTACCGAAGCATAACAGGCAATGGACGCTCCCGCAATATTGAGTATTTCGTACCAGGGTTTATCCTGGGGCAGCTTATGAAATAAATTCAGAAAGAACGCTGATAGTAAAATACTTACGCCGAAGGTTCCTATCCAGTCTATATATGTCATACACTAAAGTATTATCTGACGATCAAATTCTCATATAAACAATTTACTGTTTTCCTGATCACGGTATTGAACCCATCGGTATAACCGGGGTTACAGCCATTGCTGATGACTACGATACCAAATTTTTCTTCCGGTTGAAAGAACATGGCACTGTATAAACCATAGGCCGAACCGGTATGTCCGGTCATGGTTTTGCCTGCGATCAGTTTATCATTTTTCAGAATTGCAAGGCCGTAATTTTCTTTATCAGATAGTGGTGTCTGCATTTGCCTGGCACTCTTTTTAGAAATGATCCTTTTCCCATTGTATTTGCCTAACCGGCTATGCATGATCATATATTTGGCAAGGTCTGTAGCAGAGATCTTCATGCCGCCTGTGGGTGAAAAAATGGGTGTGCTGTATCCCAATACATAATTGGCGATCTCTTCCCTGCGCGGCGCATAGGCGGCAGGTGATGCAATAAATTTTGCAGAATCTGTATTGTATTCATAGATAGAGGCAAAACGCGATTTATCTAGGGAGTCTACACAATAGCCAGCATATAATTGAAGTGGGTCCAGAATATGGTGTTTTACAAATTGATCAAAGCGTTCGCCTGATATCTTTTCTATGATCGTGCCTGTCATATTATAATTCAGGTTACAATACATATAGCCAGTACCGGGTTCATAATCGTTATAACATTTTGCCCAGTTAGGATTTTTGGCGGGATTGATCGCATCCAGCGTAAAATAGCCCTGGCTATCATTAATAGAAGAACGATGTGATAAGACCATTCTCATTGTGATCACCGTTTCAGGAAATTTCGGGTTTCTTATCGTAAACCCCACCAGCTTACTCATATCGTCTTCTAATGAGATCTTTTTAGCTTCTGCCAATTGCATGATGGAAGTAGCCGAGAAGGATTTGGATATGGATGCGATCCTGAAAATACAATCGTTGGTAAGGGGCGTATTACTTTCCAGGTCTTTCAGTCCGAAAGAATGGGTATAGATGATCTTGTTATTCTTTACAACAGCTACCGACAGTCCCATCACCTGTGTTTGCTCCATGATTGCTCTTATCCCTGCTTCAGCTTTATCGGACTGGGCATTCGATTGCGAACAGATGAAAGAAAATACAAAACAGGCAATTAAGAATGATAAAGTGGTATGTTTTTTCATACAAGAAGCGTTAATGAAACAGAAAGCTATTTAAAAGAAGGGAAATGACCAACGGACAGTTTACATGGAAACTATCGTTTTAATAACATGATGATCGAGCCGATCAAGGTTAGAAAGATGACCAATTTTCGGTAATGTTCATCACGGATCTTACCTACAATCCGTAAACCAGACCAAAAGCCCAAAGCCAATGTGGGTACCAGTACCAGGTCTGTCTGCAAACTTTGCGCTGTAATATTATGCCAATAAAAAACCTGAAACGGGAATTTAAAAAGATTGATGAACATAAAGATCCAGGCAGCAGTGCCGATAAAATTATTCTTTGGCATACGCATGGCCAGAAAATATAAATTGGCAAAGGCGCCGGCAAGGTTACCCAGCATGGTAGTAAAGCCTGCTGCCAATCCGGTACTGGCAGCAAACAATGGATGTTGGGGCACTTGTTGTGATTTCCGGTATTCCATGAATACAACGATCACAATGGTGATCATAATAATGATGGCCATTATTTTCCTGAACAAGGCTTCATCCATATCCTTTCCCAGATAAACCCCCAGCAATATTCCGGCCATCATCCAGGGAACGATTTTTCTAAAATGATCCCATTGCGCATGGCGATGATAATAGATCACTGCGGCGATATCGGCCATGCATAAAAGCGGTAATACAATACCGGTAGAGGATTTACTTCCAAAAACAAAAGCCATCAGTGTAACACTCAGCATATCCACACCTTTTAACCCGGCCTTACTCAGGCCAATGATAAAGGATGCCAGCAGAATGAGCAGCCATTGAGAAACAGAATAGAAAGAAATGATAGCCATGTTACAATAAAAAGGGAAGTTACAATTGTCTGTGAAACTATTATTCAATAAATTTTGACTAGTTATGAGTTTGTTTATTATCTTAAACACCCATTCCTTTCATCAATACGACCCTATGAAAAATGTTTTTTTACGAACCCTGGTTTTAGTGTGTTTTATTTGTCTTTTCTGTTCTTCAGAAAATGATGCACAGCTGCCTTCTTCATCAGAATCTTCGCTGTTCAAAGGAATGAACTGGCGAAACATAGGTCCTAATCGCGGTGGGCGTTCGCTGGGTATAGCCGGCAGTTCAAAACGCAAACTTGACTATTATTTTGGTGCCGTGGGTGGTGGCTTATGGAAAACAACCGATGGTGGTATTACCTGGAAACCGGTAACAGATGGACAGATCACCAGCTCTTCGGTAGGTGCGGTGGCTGTTTCAGAATCCAATCCTGATATTGTATATATAGGTACCGGCGAAACAGAATTCCGGGGTAATATTATGCAAGGTGATGGAGTATATAAATCTACCGATGGCGGAAAGACCTGGAAAAATATCGGATTAAAAAATACACAATCCATTTCCCGTGTACGTATTCATCCTACGAATCCGGATATCGTGTATGTTTCGGCTCTTGGGCATGCATTTGGCCCGAATGAAGAACGTGGCGTATTTAAAACAATAGATGGTGGTAAGACCTGGAAAAAAGTTTTATACAAAGGTGATAAAGCCGGTGCCGAAGATCTGGTTATTGACACACAAAATCCGGAAACTGTTTATGCTACCATCTGGGAAGTATACCGCACTCCTTTTAAAATGTGGGCCGATGTTGGCACTTCTGCTTTATATAAATCTGTAAACGGCGGAGAAACCTGGACGGAGCTTAGTAAAAATCCCGGTATGCCTAAAAGCCCAATAGGTAAGATAGGTTTGGCTGTTTCACCTGTAGATTCAAATCGTGTTTGGGCCATTGTGGAATCTAATGATGGTGGGCTTTACCGCTCAGATGACGGCGGCAGAAACTGGAAGCTGGTAAATAATGAAAGGAAACTCAGACAACGTGCATTCTATTATTCACGCATTGTGGCAGATCCCAAAAACCGGGATGGTATCTATGGATTAAATGTTGATTTTTATAAATCGACGGATGGTGGCATTACTTTCCCGAAAGCCATTAAGGTACCACATGGCGACAACCATGATCTATGGATCGATCCTACTGATCCGATGCGTTTGGCAGAAGCAAATGATGGCGGTGGAACTATTTCTGTTAATGGAGGGCTAACATGGACCGATGAAGATTTTCCAACCGCACAGTTATACCATATTATCGCTACTAAAGATTTTCCGTACCATATTGCCGGGGCACAGCAGGATAATACCACCATTGCTTTACCCAGCGAGGGCTGGAATCATATGGCTGTAAGGAATAACACGCTTAAACCCGGAATGGGATATGCTTATTCAGTAGGCGGTGGAGAAAGCGGTTACATAGCACAGGACCCAAAGAACCCGGATATCTTTTATGCAGGAAGCCAGGGGGCATTGATCACAAGGATCAACAGAGCAACGGGGCAATCCAGAGATGTACAGGTCTATCCCAGATTTTTTTCAGGAGAAGAAGCGAAAGTATTACCGGAAAGATGGCAGTGGACATTTCCCATTGTGTTTTCACCAGCTGATCCCAAACGTTTGTACGCCTGCTCACAACATGTGTGGATGACAACCAATGAAGGACAAACCTGGGAAAGGATCAGCCCGGATCTGACCTATGCAGACACTACAACGCTTGGTGTGAGTGGAGGTGTGATCACTCGTGATATGAATGGACCTGAGATCTATGCAACTGTCTTTGCCCTGGCACCCTCTTTCCAGGATGCCAATATCATTTGGGCAGGATCAGATGACGGATTGATACATATCACAAGAAACGGCGGAAAAAATTGGGAGAATATTACACCATCAGACCTGCCGAAAAATACGAGGATAAGTATCATAGAAGCATCAAGATATGCTGCGGGAACCGCATATGTAGCAGCCAAACGTTACCAGATGGATGACCGTACGCCGTATATCTGGAAGACAACTGATTTTGGTAAGCACTGGAAAAAGATCATCAATGGTATCGGCTCAGGTGATTATGTGCATACTGTGCGGGAGGATATTACCCGAAAAGGTTTATTGTATGCAGGTACAGAACATGGCGTTTGGATCTCTTTTAATGATGGCGAACAGTGGCAACCCTTACAATTGAATTTGCCGGATGTACAGGTAGCCGATATTGCCGTTACAGAAAAGGATATTGCCATTGGAACACATGGCCGCTCTATATACATACTGGATGATATATCGCCAATCAGAGAATATTCTGCAGAGCAGGCCAAGAAGCCCACTCATTTATACAAACCTTATTATGCAGTAAGAAATGTTCAGAATGCTGTTTTTGAATATATACTAACAGACACTACAGATCTGAAAATAGAAATACTCAGTCCGGAAGGAAAACCGGTACAAACCTTCACCGGTCTTAAAACCGGCACCAAAGCAGATTCTGCTGCGGATGAAGAAGATGAAAGAAAAGCGCCACCTCCCACAATGAAAAAAGGTCTTAATCGATTTGAATGGGATCTGAGATACCCTGCAGCTACTGCTTTTAAAGGTATGATACTCTGGAGTGCCAGTACTTCACGCGGCCCATTGGCCCCTCCGGGTAAATACCAGGTGCGCTTAACCAATGCCGGCAAATCATTTATCGAATCATTTGAGATCAGATTAGATCCAAGAATCAAAGGGGTAACGGTTGCTGATGTGCAGGAAAAATTCAGGTTATCGATGATGGTGCGCGATCAGACAAGTAAGGCAAATGAAGCTGTGATCAAAATAAGAGAGATCAAAGAAAACATGAAAAAAGCAGGCGTAGCAGAAGCCAACAAAAATACGATTGATCAGTTGAGCGCTATTGAAGAGAATCTTTATCAGGTAAGGAACCAAAGCTCGCAGGATCCTTTGAATTTTCCGATCAAATTGAATAACCGCCTGGGGTCGCTTGGGCGCAGCATTGAATCGGGCGAATCAAAACCAACAGATGGTGCCTACAAAGTGTACAAAGAACTTTCAGCTGATCTTACAAAACAGTTAAATAGTTTGGACAAACTTTTAGAAAATAATATCATCAAACCTTATAATAAATCTTCCGCTAAATAAAATGTTGATCTGTACTTACTGAAATGGGGATGGGCTTACGCTGGTCCAACCCCCATCTACAATCAGGGTTTGTCCGGTAATGTGTTTTGCTTTGTCAGATACAAGGAACAATGCTGTATCCGAAATATCCGCAACAGTTGCCGGACGACCCATGGGCGTAATACGACTCCATATTTCTGTATATCCGGGATCGTCTAATGTGCGTTCTGTTTGAGTAGCACCCGGTGCGATCGTATTCACGTTGATTCGAAAGGGAGACAATTCCAGTACTAAATTTTTGGCGAGCATTTCCAATGCGGCTTTACTCATTCCATAAGCAGCCAGATCTTTATGTGCCTGATGTGCGGTAACCGAAGAAGTAAATAATAAACTGCCACCGGTTGTTTGCTTCTTCATCTGATTGGCAGCGGCCTGTGCCAGAAAAAAAGTTCCGCCCAGGTTTACCTGCATCACTCTGAAAAAAGATTCCAGGGAATAAGTAAAGAAGTTCCCAAACAAAGTAATGCCAGCATTGGCTATCACGATATCGAGGTGACCAAACCTTTCCACCGCTTCGTTTACCATCTTTTGAATAAATGCGGTATCACTGCTGTCTCCTCCAAGCCCAATGCAAATACCACCGGTAATTTCTCTGATTTTTTTTGCAGCTGTATCTGCTAAATTTTTATCGATATCATTTAAGATCACCGCAGCACCTTCTTTGGCAAGATTGCTGCAGATGGTAAAACCAATCCCTTGTCCTGCACCTGTTACAATGGCAACTTTATCGGCAAATTGCATAAGATCAATTAAGGCTTGATAAAAATGATTGCTTTAATGAGAATCTCTGGCAACCGTACTTCCTGAACCTCCTTTCAGAAAATCCATATCCGCACCCAGGTGTGCCTGTTCAACATGCGTTTGATATAAATGAACATATCCGCGCGTTTCTATTTTTTCGGTAAGTGTCCAATTCTTCAATCGCGCCGAAAGTTCTTCGTCAGAAACTTCAAGTTGTAGTTTTCGGTTGCTCACATCCAGTGTAATCAGATCGCCGTTTTGTACCAGCGCCAGTGGCCCGCCAACAGCAGCTTCCGGGGATACGTGTAATACAACGGTTCCAAAACCCGTACCGCTCATTCTTCCGTCTGATATTCTTACCAGATCTGTAATACCCTGTTCCAGTAATTTTTTCGGCAAGGCCATATTGCCTACTTCTGCCATACCGGGATAGCCCTTGGGGCCAACATTTTTCAATACCATAATACTGTTCGCATCTATTTCCAGATTGGGGTCTTCTATCCGGGCATGATAATCTTCAATATTCTCAAATACCACGGCTCTACCTGAATGTTTCAATAAAGCTGAACTTGCTGCAGAAGGTTTGATAACGGCTCCATTCGGAGCCAGATTCCCTTTTACAACAATGATACCCGATTCGGGTTTGAAAGGATCTTTCATGGTTCCGATTATATTTCTGTCGTACACTTCGGCAGCAATACAATTCTCTCCCATTGATTTTCCATTTACAGTAATCACATCATTATGTATAATGGATCGCATCTCTTTGATCACAGCCGGCAGTCCCCCTGAATAATACAGGTCTTCCATATAGTTTTCACCGGAAGGCTGAATATTGGCAAGTAAAGGAATACCCTGAGAATGTTTATCAAAATCATCAATGTTCAGATCAACGCCTATTCTTCCGGCAATGGCCAATAAATGAATGACGAAATTGGTTGAACCACCAATGGCGGCATTGACCATGATCGCATTTTCAAATGCTTTGCGTGTGAGTATTTTTGAAAGGGTCAGATTTTCTTTGACCATGTCTACTATTCTTCTTCCCGATAATTGCGAGAGTACTTTTCTTCTGGCATCTGCAGCAGGTATGGATGCATTATTGGGCAGGGATAGTCCCAATGCTTCTACCATTACTGCCATAGTAGAAGCGGTTCCCATTACGGCACAATGGCCCTGGGTTCTTGCCATACAGGCTTCTGCTTCTACAAATTCTTCTTGTGAGATCTGTCCGAGTTTATTAGCCACATCAAAACGCCATAAATCAGAAGTACCGATATCTTTTCCTTTCCAATGCCCTTTCAGCATAGGGCCACCTGAGATAACCAATGTTGGAATATCTACACTACAGGCACCCATAACCAAAGAGGGTGTTGTTTTATCACAACCGCAAAGTAATACCACGCCATCAACCGGATTGGCACGGATAGATTCTTCTACATCCATGCTCACCAGATTTCTGTAAAGCATGGCTGTTGGTTTCACCAAAGTTTCGCCCAAAGACATAACCGGAAATTCCACAGGAAAACCACCCGCTTCCAGCACACCTTTTTTAACGGCTTCAGCCAGATCTCTGAAATGTGCATTACAGGGCGTGAGTTCGCTCCAGGTATTGCAGATCCCGATCACAGGTTTGCCTTCAAACATATCAGCAGGTATACCCTGGTTCTTCATCCAGGCCCGGTAAACAAATCCGTCTTTACCTTTACGGCCAAACCAATTTTTGCTTCTTAATTCTTGTTCTTTCATTTGCGTGTTTTGTATATCGGTAGGGATATTTATTTTTTTACGCCTGCCATCAGCGTTCGTTCTGTTCCCATCAGGATCGCTTTTTTCTCACCAGGGTGTAACCATTCCAAAATTCTTAGCATGTCTTTTTCCTGAATTGCCACGCAACCGGCAGTAGGCGTGAAAACTGCATCAGCCAGATGAAAGAAGATCGCACTGCCTTTTCCTTTTATCACGGGCATTGTGTTGTACTCAATTACCATGCAATATTTATAGTCAATACTTTTCAATAAGAGATGTTCAAATGATCTTGCTTTTGTTTCACCCCTAACATGGGTATTATAATCAGGAGATGCGGGATCATCTATCCATTTATCTTCTGAGGTAGCTTGCTGGAAACCAAGCGCCGTCTTTACCGAAGTTTCATATGTAAATAATTGCCCCAAGGCAAAAAGGCCCGATGGTGTTTTGTTGTCCCCTTCGCTTTTCTCATCCATGTTTGCAAAACCGGTTTTGCCAATACTGGCCACTACCGGGTTGAAATGTACCTGCCATCGTCCACTTTTTTTCTCAAATGCAGCCAGTACGGCTTTGCTGGAAGTGTCATTTTTTGAAAAAACAATCAATAGTTGGTCCTTATTGGCCAATGCCTGTTTATTGGCTTCCAGTATCCGTTCATATTTGTCTATGGCTGTTGCTCCTTTCTGGGCATTCAGACTGAAACTCAGCAAGAGGGTCAGTAAAAAAAAGCATAATCGGCTGATCATTTTCAAGGGGTATTTCTGGCTAAAAATCTTGTGTGTAAGTTAAAGTATTTGAGCAGAATACGCTTAAAATAGCGGAATTGAAAACCTGACAGATGATAAAAGTCATTTTTCAAACAGGGAGCGACCATGAACTTTACCACCTGAAAGAAACCCTATGATCAAACAACTTTATATGAAACTATTTTTTATGACCGTGATCCTATGTATTCCGGTTATTATGATGGCCCAGCATAAAATGAGTGTTGATATTGCTTCCGTAACCAACCGGCATAGTTCTATGAACGGGCTGAACGTCAGCAGCTTTTATCATTTCAATGAAAGGTTTACGGGAGGAATTGAAATGAACCGTTTCTTCCCCGTAAGCAAGAACATCTCCGGCGAAGATGTACAACAATCTGCCTGGGATTTTGACCTGAACTTTCATTACCTGCTGCCCATTACCAGAGAATGGAAGTTATATCCTTTAACAGGCATCAGCCATACGTCTGAAAAAGAGACCATTTTGAAAACCAATGAAAGCAGCATCGATAGATTTTGGTCGTACAATACAGGTGCAGGCGTCTTATGGGAATTGGGCAAATGGTCGCCCCATATTGAATACAGTTTTACCTGGGGACATATAAACCAGCAATTCCTGATAGCGGGATTGAGTTATGAACTGGAATGGGGACATCATAATAAGAATCATACAGAAAAATAGTCTTGGTGTGTTACCAGACAGCTCTTTTTAAAGAGACGATCTTGTTGTAACATTTATGGATAAACAAAAACACCTGCAGCCAACTGCAGGTGTTTTATTGTATTCAGCATCTGTTACATTTCATAGTTTTTCAAACCGCGCCTGGAAAAACCGCAGATACTTAGGTTCATAGATCATCTTCATTCCTTTAATAGATTTTCTGCGTTCAAAAACCCTGGCTGCCGATTCTGCGATCACATCCATATGCGCCTGTGTATATACCCTGCGCGGAATAGTAAATCTTACCAGTTCCAGTTTGGGATAATAATTCTCACCATTGGCTTTTCTTCCGGCAGAAACAACACCTCTTTCCATGGTTCTTACACCGGAATCAAGATACATTTCTGCAGCCAGCGTTTGTGCAGGAAAATTATGTTGTGGTATATGTGGCAGGAATTTTTTTGCATCAACAAAAATACCATGCCCGCCAATGGGCTTTACAATAGGCACACCATAACCGGTCATCTTTTCTCCCAGATAGATCACCTGCCCTATTCTTGCTTTGATATGTTCATCACTCACACTTTCACCAATACCGATGGCCATGGCTTCCATATCACGGCCTGCGAGTCCGCCATAGGTATGCAGACCTTCATATACTACAACCATATTTCTGGCTTCTTCAAACACATCCCAATCATTCACTGCCAGAAAGCCACCAATATTTACCAACGCATCTTTTTTGGCACTCATGGTGGCGCCATCTGTATATGAACAGATCTCTTTCACGATAGATGCGATAGACCTGGTGGCATACCCTTTTTCTTTTTGCTGGATAAAAAAGGCATTCTCGGCTACCCTTGTCATATCATGAATCACACGAATACCGTGTTTTTTTGTAAAGGCGCGAAGGTCTTTCAGGTTCTGCATACTGATAGGTTGTCCGCCTGCCATATTCACACTGGTGGCCATGCTTACATAAGGGATCTTTTTAGCCCCGTGTTTTTTGACCAGTGCCTCCAGTTTTTTAAGATCGATATTTCCTTTGAATGGGAATTCATTTTCTGCATCATGCGCTTCATCAATAATCACATCCTCAAATTTTCCGCCTGCCAGTTCCTGGTGTAAACGGGTGGTGGTGAAATACATATTACCGGGAATGATATCTCCTTTTTTGATCAGTACTTTCGAAAGAATATTTTCTGCACCGCGCCCCTGGTGAGTTGGGATCAGATATTTGTATCCATACACATCTTTCACTACTTCTTCCAAATGATAAAAGTTACGGCTGCCCGCATAGGCTTCATCACCCATCATCATACCCGCCCACTGCCGGTCGCTCATAGCTGATGTGCCGCTGTCTGTAAGCAGGTCTATATATACATCTTCCGATCGTAAAAGAAATGTATTGTAACCCGCTTCTTTCATCGCTTTTTTTCTTTGAGCAGGTGTGGTCATTTTTAACAACTCCACCATCTTGATCTTATAGGGCTCGGCCCAGCTTTGTTTGATCGTTTTCATCTGTTGGTCTTTTAATTATTCAATGGGTTTCAGTTTTGCAGTAAAATGCCTGAGCATGGGTGCTTCTTCGGTAATGATCAATCCTTTGATCTTTTTTCTTTCTTCAAATACTTCAATGATCACTTCGGATACATAATCAATATGGCTTTGTGTGTACACCCTTCTGGGGATGGCCAGGCGCACCAATTCCAGTTTGGCAGGAACCAGTTTATGTTGCTCATCATATTTTCCAAACATCAGCGAACCGATCTCAACCCCCCGTATGCCACCGTGTACATACAAAGCACCTACCAATGCCTGACCGGGGTATTGCTCAACGGGTATATGCGGAAGAAAAGCTTTGGCATCAATATAGATCGCATGTCCGCCGGCAGGCTGCATTACCGGCACACCGGCTGCGATCAGTTTATTGGAAATGTATTCAATACTGCGGATGCGGTATTGCAGATAATGTTCATCCATTACTTCTGTTAATCCAATGGCGATTGCTTCCAGGTCTCTCCCTGCCAGGCCACCATAAGTTGGAAAACCTTCCGTCATGATCAGCAGATTTCTGCATTGTTGGGCCAGTGCTTCATCCCGCATAGCCAGAAAGCCACCGATATTGGCGAAAGCATCTTTCTTGGCACTCATGGTACAGCCTTCTGCATAAGAAAATAATTCATGTACGATGTCGGGAACAGATCTGTCTGCATAGCCCTCTTCCCGTAGTTTTATAAAATAAGCATTCTCGGCAAACCGGCAGGCATCAATAAAAAGCGGGATCTGGTTTGCTTTACATACCGCTTTCACTTCACGTATATTCTGCATACTTACCGGTTGTCCGCCACCTGAATTATTGGTAACCGTAATGATACAAAGCGGGATATTGGCAGCGCCTTTTTCTGCTATAAACTTTTTCAGTGCCAATACATCCATATTGCCTTTGAAGGGTGCAGGAATAGAAGGATGTTTCCCTTCTTCACAAACAAGATCAACCCCTTCTGCACCGGAATATTCAATATTGGCACGGGTTGTGTCGAAGAGTGTATTACTCACAAAATATTTTCCCTTGCCCCCCAGTATACTGAAGAGGATCTTTTCTGCAGCACGGCCCTGGTGGGTGGGTATTACGAGCGGCATTCCCGTTAGTTCTTGTATGGTTTTTTCGAAACGAAAAAAACTGGAACTACCCGCATACGATTCATCACCCTGCATAATACCGGCCCACTGGTTGCTGCTCATGGCGCTGGTACCGCTATCGGTAAGCAGATCGATGAGTACTTCATTGGCATGTATGAGAAAGGGGTTATAACAAGCGTTTTGCAGGATCTCTGTTCTTTGTTCTTTTGTATTGAAATAGATGGGCTCAACGGATTTTATCCGGAAAGGCTCTATGATGGTTTTCATGTTTTATAGTTAAATAGATGAACTGCGGGATGGGTGCCTGCAGTTTACGAAAGCCAAAACAGGCATCGTAAAGATGTTAGTCAGATACACGGAGCGGTACAAACCTTAGTTTGTAAATTGTGTTTGTAAATAAGCGAAAGGAATGCAGGACCCCGTTAGCAGAGAGGGATCAGGATGGGCGACTGATAATGTTTTTCCAGAGTTGCACGATGCAAAGTTCTGTATTTTTTGATAACAAACCTTTTTTATTCCTGCCGGTTACACATCTGATTCATTAAAAGAAAGTGTCAGGTTGGGGAGTGATGTTTTTACTTTCCTGCAAACCACTCCTGCTTTTTCCAGCATCAGGCGGGAAGCTTTGGCCGAATCAGTTGCCTCATATTTATCAGACAGGTAGATCACTTCTGTAATTCCGGCCTGTATGATGGCTTTGGTACATTCGTTACAGGGAAACAGGGCTGTATATATTTTACATCCCCGCAGATCCATCCCGATATTATTGAGAATGGCATTCAGTTCGGCATGGCATACATAGGCATATTTGGTTTCAAGAAAACCTCCCTGTTTTTCCCAGGGAAATTCATCATCATCACAACCCATTGGAAAACCATTATACCCTGCACCAACGATCTTATTTTTATCATTTACAATACAGGCCCCTACCTGGGTTCCGGGATCTTTGCTGCGCATGGCCGAAAGCAGGGCAACACCCATAAAATATTCATCCCATGAAATATAATCCTGTCTTTTTTTCAAGGCGGTTACTTTATATGTAATTGAATGATACGAATTTAGAACATTTTGGGCCATAGCGTTAGCCTGAAGGCAGGGATAACCATTTTTTATACCCTTTTTTACCCCGTAACTTTATAACAACACATTAAAATGATTACCATGAAAAAAGCATTCCGGCTGTTTACCATGGTTTTGCTTTCAACGCTTTTCAGCAAACAGATAAACGCGCAAACCAAATACATTGGCAATTCCGGCACTATGAATTTTTTCGAGATCTATGATACGGAAGGCAACCGTATTAAAAGTGCCGGAGAGCTGGGCATCAACGGCACCCCCTTGCTTAGGCCGGGGTGGGGTACCGGTATTGTACAATACCTTAACGGAACAGCGGTTGCCTATAAAGCCATTACATTTTCATTGCTGGAAAATAAATTGTTCTATATCCAAAACAAGAAGTTGTTTATGGTAGCTCAGCCCGTTAGTTCATTCGATATCAGTTATGCTGGTGACGAAGGAGATTCGGTAACTTATCATTTCAAGAACGGTTTCCCATTCATTGATAACCAGGATCCGGAGAGTTTGTATGAACTGTTGTATGAGGGGGAGAACCTGCAATTACTGCAATGGAACCATAAAAAAATAAAAGAGATCAATAATTATGGAGGCGGCCGTGAGAAAGAGTTCTTTCTTGACCAGCAACTCTATGTATACCTGCCCAAAGAAAACAGAATTGCAGTATTGAAGCAGGCATTACCCGCTATTAAAAAAACATTGCCCGCTTATGCAGCCGTGATCAAAACCTATTTTGATACACATACTGCAAGCATCAGAGACAAGGAAGATCTTGTTTACCTGATGGCGTATCTGGATAAGCATCACTAAAAAGGTTTGCTATTTTTTTCTTGTCCAGTAAAGATAAAATGGAATGCCCATTGCGATCAAACCCAGACCTGCCAATGCTTCACGCGGCTGACTTTGCAAAGTAACCCCTATCAGTAATACACAGAACGCACAGAACAGGAAAGGCGTAAATGGATAGCCGATCACTTTATAGGTTCTTGGTTGTAAGGGTTCGCGCTTACGCATCAGCATTACCGCCAATGCGGTTGCCCCGTAAAAAATAAAGGCAGAGAATATCAGCATATCCGTTAACTGGTCAAATGTACCCGACCAAACCAGCAGAACAGACCATACGGCCTGCAGTAATAAAGCAACCGAAGGTGTTTGATAAACCGGATGAATGGTTTCTGCGGGTTTATAAAAATGGCCTTCGCGTGCCATAGCATAAAATATTCTTGCCGAAGTTAAGATGGTGCTGTTGGTTGCATTACAGGTTGTAACCAATATCAGCAGGGCCACAAACAATTCGCCCCATTTGCCCCATACAATTTTCATTACTTCTACAGCCGCAATTTGATTTGGGTGTTCACTGATTTTAATTAACTCATCTACCGGCATTATATATAAGTATACCAGGTTGAGTAATACATAAACTGCCATGATCACCAAAGTGCCAATGCCTAATGAAAGCGGCAGGTTTCGTTTGGGATCTTTGATCTCTTCACCGATCAGGCCAATGCAATTCCATCCTTCATATCCCCAGAAAGCGCCAAGACTGGCTAGTGTTATGGCTTTGATCAATGTCCATCCGTTCAATCCTGCACCGGCATGTGCTCCGGGTGTTACAAGATTGTTTACACTGCCTGCAGAAGAAGTTAACCCGGCAATAATGATCACTACCGCTGCAAACAGCATAACGATGGTCATGATACGGCTTAGTTTTTCCGCATGTTTGATACCGCGATAATTGATATAGCTCAATACAATAATCAGCAAGGAAGCGAGCAGTTTTACAGATACATTTTCGATCAATAAACCACCCACACTAAACGAACATACGGGTAACGGAAAAATACTGTTAAACGATTGGGCGAAGATATAAGCCAGTGCCGCGATAGCCGCCGTCTTTAACACCACAAAATTTGCCCATCCATAGATAAAGGCAAAAAAGCGATTATATACTTTCTGAAAATAATAATACTCTCCTCCTGAGTTGGGAAACATACCCACCATTTCTGCAGTACAGAGTGCACCGGCCAAACTGATGATCCCTGCAATTATCCAACATAATAAAACCAATAGCGGCGATTGTAAGGTTGCCGACATCATAGCCACTTTCTTGAACACACCCGATCCGAGGATCAGGCTGATCACAAGAAAGATGGAGGAGCGGAGTCCTAGTGTGGGTATTAGTTTTTGCAAAATATCTATTTAGTATTTGATCCTCGCGAACCCTTGTGTCTTCGCGTGTTAGCGGTTAAGAACGATTTACCGCAAATACGCGAAGTTGCGCGGGGTTAGGGTATTTTTGTGAAGCCTAAGCCCGGTAATTCATTCGGATACAGAAAGCCATCTTTCACCTGAAAACCACCTTCCACCAGGTCTTTTGCCAGATCGAAGCTGCCATCCAGATCCAGGTATTTTGTGTTACTGCAAGAATAAGCTGCATGTAATGCTGCAGTTATGCTGATGATACTTTCATCATTACAACCCCAGAAAAGATCAATGCCTGCATTATTGGCGATCAGGGCAATTTCTTTAGCGCCTTTAATACCACCCGATTTCATCAGTTTAATATTATAAACACCGTATGGTTGCGGAAGATTGGAAAGTTGCCAGGCAGATGAAGCATCTAATAAAGATTCATCTGCAACCAATCGTTTTCTGTCGGTTTCAGGTAATTCCTGCAATATTTTTTCCTGGCCTGATTGTAAAGGTTGCTCAATCAGTTCAAGATTAAGTTGGCGGGTTTGTTGATTAAATTTTTTTAAATCTTCCAGTGTATATCCCTGGTTGGCATCTACACGTATCTTCATCTTACCCTGGTATCTTTCTGACAATTTATTTACTCTTTCTATATCTGCTTCCACATCAATACCTGTTTTTATTTTCAGGATACGGAAGCCAAGCTGATAATAGCCATCGGCTTCTTCCAGCATTTCTTTCCATCCTTTTATACCAATGGTAACTGAGGTTAGCAGGGATTCTTTCTTTCTTCCATAAAAATTCAGTACAGAGATTCCCAGATATTTTCCGAAAAGATCATGCAGTGCAATATCAATAGCAGCCAGAGTGCCAGGTTGTTTTGGAAATTGTTCGGATGCCTTATCAATCAGGCTATTGAATTCACGGATATCCTTTCCGATAAACGTATCGAGGTAACCCGATTGCAGGTTGGTTAGTGTTTGCGCAGGGGTTTCTCCCACAACATCTGCAAAAGGATTGGCAGCGCCTATGCCGGTAACGCCATTCTCTAAAGTTATTTCAAGAAAAACAATTTCTGTATCAGCTGTCACTTTATACGCAATCGTATACGGCTTGGTAAGTGGCAGGTTTTGCAGGTATGAGCTGATAGCTGTTATTTTCATATTCCGTTTACAATAATTCTTTTAGTACTGGTAAGATCTTTGAAACTCCCTGCTGTAATGGCAATAATACAGGAATTTTATATTCAGCTTCAAAGGAAGCCTGGTAAGCCAATGCCTCGTCTGTTGTACAATGTTCCGTATTCAATGCAATGGCAATCACTTTTGAACCATACATGCCGATCAGCTGTATCTCCGAAGCAAGCGATGGGATCTCACCCCATTCCGGATCTTCTTCAAAATATTTTCTCTTGGGTGCGGTTACCAATATGGTGTGCTTCGCATTTCCCGATACCAGTAATTCTGAACCACAGGGACCACTGGGGTTGCGGAGAGCCGATTGTCCTTCGAGTAAAATAAGATCGGGTTGTGTTTCTTCATTACAGGAAAGGATCGCATGTTCCAGTTCTCCCGAAATAAAATCATTTAAAGTTGAATCAAAAACGAATCCATATTTTCCACCCTGCAGCCAACCGGTTTGTCCGGTATAGATCATTTGTGCATTCAGGCCTTCTGCTTCACATGCTTGCCGGATCATACGACAAGTGGTTCTTTTACCCATTGCACAATCCATCCCGATCACAGCGATCACAGGCGTGTTGATTTTAAAAATTTTTCCTGCCCAGAAATGAAGGTCCTTTTTCATTTTGGGTTTTCGGATATCGATCAATTCCACTTTATTCGCAGCTGCCAAACTAACTAACTCGGGTTTCTCAGTCAGAAACTCATGCAGGCCGTTAACCATGGATATTCCATTACTGATGCAGGCATGGATCACCGGCATAAAATCTTCCGGTAATCTTCCACCTACCGTGGCAATGCCGATAATGCAATATTGTACCGGTAACAATGTTTGTATCGCTTCTGCCAAAGAGGCTACTACAGGAATATTTCTGTGTATCCCATCCAGCACTTCGCCGGCGTCTTTACCGGCATGTGCATGATCGATCACACCTATAATGGTAAATCGCTCAGTTCCGCGTATCAGTCCGTGTGCAGTTTTCGCATCGGGATGAGCAAGTAGTCCATTCGTTAATATCACTGCCCTTGGTTTCATAGATTCCTGTTTCTTTTGTCAGTGTTGGTATTATCTGCTTACAAAAACCCCGGGATATATTTTGGTGGATCGTCCGTTTGTAAAAACGATCTCTCCATTTACCCATACTTTTTCTATACCTGTTGAAATAGCTTTTGAATTTTTAATATCAGCATTGTCTTTTACAGTTTCCGGATCAAACAAAACCAAATCTGCAAAATATCCTGATGCGATCAATCCTCTGTTTTTAATTCCTGTATGCTCAGCAGATAAGCTGGTCATTTTTTGTATGGCGCTTTCAAGACTCATGATCTTTTTTTCTCTTACATAGTGACCGAGCACTCTTGTAAAACTGCCATACCCTCTCGGATGTCCGCCATTGGATCCATCGGAACAAATATTTGTGTTTGACCATGCCAGAAAATTAACCACATCTTCATCTGTCATCGATTTTCCCATAATGCCTTCTAATCCTTTTACATCGGGGCGTGCTTTTTCATAGGCATCCGCTTCGGCAATCAATCCCATAATGGTTTGTGCCGGTTTTTCATTTCGCAGTGCAGCAATTTCTGAAATGGTTTTACCTGCATACGAAGTATTCGCTGCAAATCTCACCAATACAGATTGTGCAGGATCGAATGTATGATCAACAGCATATTGTGCACTTACTGCATTGGTATAATCCGTTTTGGGGAACAATACTTTTAAGGTGCTGTGCCAGTAATCGTATGGATAACAGTCTGCCGTAATATCTATACCCAGTGATCGGGCTGTTTGTAATTGCGCTAAAATTTCCGGTGATCTTCCCCAATCATCTTTTAATGCCAGTTTGATGTGCGAGATCTGTACCGGTAATTTTGCTTCTCTACCGATGGTAATGATCTCATCCAATGCATCCGCTTCTGCAACATCTTCACTTCTGATATGACTGATATAACGTCCTTTTTCTGCGGCCGCAATTTTTGCCAATTCCAATACTTCATTGCGTGTAGAAAAATAAGCCCCAGCATATTCCAAACCTGTAGATAATCCTAAAGATCCTTTTTGCATTTCAGTTCGTAAGATCTTGCTCATTTTACCGATCTCTTCTGCCGTGGCTACTCTGGTTAAGGGTTTTTTCATAACCTGATCACGAAGCATTGTCTGGCCGGTATAAGTTGCCAGATTTATCGCAATGGGTATATGTTGGATACTGGCTTTTATGGTATCGATGGGCCAGCCATCACCATCCTGTCCGCTAACGATAGTGGTTACCCCCTGACTAACACAGGCCAATGCATCGGGATAAGATTCAAGTGAGCTGCCGATATGGCTATGACTATCAATAAAGCCCGGTGCTAATATTTTTCCCTTCCCATCGGTGATCTCTTCACCGGAAATTGGTTGAAGATTTCCAACAGCGATGATTTTATTTCCCTGTATCCGCACAGAAGCTTTACGTGCCGGTGTTCCTGTACCATCGATCACCCATACATTGGTGATCAGTTTTGTGGGAGGAGCAGCACAAACAGACACCGTGAAGATCAGTAAACTAAAAACCAGCAAATATTTTTTCATAGAATTAAATGCTCATCTGTTTACAAAGGCTTGGCATCATAATCGTCCAGTTCGGTACTGGCTTCGGGAAGATGATCGTAATTTCCTTCCAGTGCATATAATCCGAATAAGATAAACCCAATGGCTATCGGATAAAACACCACAATAAATACCCCCCACTGGATCTGTGTATCAATTCCGGGTTTCTTGGCTATTTCGCTGCTGGCGGTTTGTAAAAGGTAATGAATACCTAAGGGACCCAAAATGATCCAGAGTAAGCCTGCATATTTTTTAATCGCGTTCATATACTTAATTTTTTTTCACTACTATTTTATCTGTCCACTTCGGGATCAATCCGGTTATTGATATATATCGCCCCGATCACCATACATAGTGTTCCGATGATAATGGGATACATCAGTCCTACAATTTTATTATCTACATAGATGGTTGTGAGCAATGTGGCAATAAAAGGTGTAAGCCCACCAAATACGCCATTACCTATATGATACGGTAAAGACATAGACGTGTACCTGATCTTGGTTGGAAACAGCTCCACCAAAAAGGCAGCTATCGGCCCATATACCATGGTTACATATAAGATCAATATGAAAACGATCCCAACCATTTTCCAGTAATCACTACTGTTGATGGTTTTAGAAGTGGTAACAACAGGCTTCTTTGTCATTTTTCCCGGAGTAAAATAAGCCGTATCTGTTTTGGTCTGCACCATACTCATACCATCGGTATAAAAGGTCTTTGTAACGGTTTTTCTTACCGAATCACTTGTACTGGCAATAGGTGTAAGTATTGTTTTCACTTCGTGTTTTTCTGCGATCTCGGTTTTTGTTTTCTCATCTGCGATCGTATACAGATTCGTAAACAGGTAATTATAAGACACCACTGCAAACAACATTCCGAAGATCATGATCCATTTCCGGCCGATCTTATCACTCAATGAAGCAAACACTACAAAGAAGGGCGTAGCAAATAATATGGCCCAGATCAGAATGGTACGTGATTGATCAAACTCAACCTTACAAACATTTTCAATAAAGGATTGTGCATAGAATTGTCCTGTGTACCATACAACTCCCTGCCCCATGGTAGCACCAAACAAAGCCAGCAAGACCATTTTTAAATTGGCTTTGTGACCGAAACTTTCTTTTAAAGGATTCACAGAAGTTTTTCCTTCCGATTTAAGTTTGGCATACAAAGGCGATTCGGCCATCTTTAATCGTATATAGATGGAAACGATCACCAGGAGGATTGAGATCAGGAAGGGGATCCGCCAGCCCCAATCGTTAAACTTGGCGATGGATTTTGCAGGATCGGCATCCAGCATATGCCGGGTTAATAAGATCACACCCAATGAAATAAATAATCCTAATGTAGCAGTTGTCTGAATCCAGGAAGTGAAATAACCGCGTCTGTGGGCAGGAGAATGTTCTGCTACATAGGTTGCTGCCCCGCCATATTCACCACCAAGCGCTAAACCCTGTATCAAACGAAGCACAAGAACCAGAATAGGTGCCAGAAATCCGATACTGTCGTAATTAGGTATGCAACCAATGGCAAAAGTAGACCCACCCATTAATACCAGTGTTAGCAGGAATGTGTATTTACGCCCCACCAGATCGCCCAGGCGGCCAAACACCAAAGCACCAAAAGGCCGCACGATGAAACCGGCTGCAAATGTGGCCAGTGTAGAAAGCAGGGCTGCTGTTGGATTGGTCTTGGGAAAGAATTGATTAGCGATCACTACGGCAAGGCTTCCGAAAATATAGAAGTCGTACCATTCGATCAATGTTCCCAGAGAGGAAGCACCGATCACTTTCCAGATACCTTTGGTATCATTATTATTATTCATACAGCCGTTTTTGGGTGATTAAGATAAGTATTTTTAACTTGTTCAAATGGAACAATAGCTAATTAAACCCATTTTAGCTTTCTACCGTTTTTGTTTAAATAGTAACTTTACCCTCACACACAGCATCCGCTGAATTTTGTTCGTGAAAACCAGCAAGCCCCAAAAACGATTGATATGTCATACCCCTACCAAATCAAAAGCCTGGAACAGTATCATGCCGATTACAAACGCAGTGTTGATGACCCGGCAGCTTTCTGGTCTGCGATTGCCGAACATTTTACCTGGAAGAAAAAATGGGAAACCACCCTTAACTGGAATTTTACAGAGCCTCGTGTAGAATGGTTCAAAGGGGCTAAACTGAATATTACGGAGAACTGTCTGGACCGACATCTTGAGAAATCCGGCGATATGCCTGCCATGATCTGGGAACCCAATGATCCGGATGAACACCACCGCATTCTTACGTACAGAAGATTATATGAAAAGGTTTGCCAGTTCTCGCATGTATTAAAGAACAACGGCGTTAAAAAAGGCGACCGGGTTTGTATCTATATGGGTATGATACCCGAGCTGGCCGTAGCAGTGCTGGCCTGCGCAAGAGTAGGTGCAATTCACTCCGTTGTATTTGGCGGCTTCTCTGCACAAAGTATTGCCGATCGTTTGTATGATGCGCAGGCAGAATTTATTGTAACCTGCGATGGTGCTTACCGTGGGCAAAAAGACATTCCCTTAAAATCTGTGATCGATGATGCATTGATAGGGAACAGAATTGTAAAAAGGGTGATCGTAGCCACCAGAACCCGAACACCCGTATCTATGATCAAAGGAAGGGATGTTTGGTGGGAAGAAGAGATCAATAAAGTAGAGACCATGGGATTGCATGATTTTCCTGCAGAGGAAATGGATGCAGATGATCCTCTTTTCATTCTATATACTTCTGGTTCAACCGGAAAACCAAAGGGGGTTGTGCATACCTGTGCGGGATATATGCTGTTTACCAATTACACTTTTGTGAATGTTTTTCAATACGAACCCGGAGATATCTTTTTCTGCACTGCAGATATCGGTTGGATCACTGGCCATAGTTATATTATCTATGGCCCGCTGAGTGCCGGTGCCACATCACTGATGTTTGAGGGTGTACCTACTTATCCGGATGCCAGCAGGTTCTGGAAGATCATAGATAAATTCAAGGTAAATATTTTATATACCGCTCCAACCGCTATCAGAAGTTTGATGGGATTTGGATTAGGACCCGTACACGGTCATGATCTCAGCAGCCTGAAAGTATTGGGAACGGTGGGAGAACCTATTAATGAAGAAGCCTGGCATTGGTATGATGAACATATCGGCAAAAAACGTTGCCCGATAGTGGATACCTGGTGGCAAACGGAAACCGGCGGTATTCTTATTTCAAATATTGCAGGTATCACTCCATCCAAACCCTCTTACGCAACCCTGCCTATGCCGGGTGTACAACCGATACTCGTTGATGAGAGCGGTAAGGAAATAGAAGGGAACAGTGTAAGTGGAAATTTATGCATCAAAGCTCCCTGGCCATCCACCATCAAGACCACTTATGGTGATCATGAAAGATGCCGCACCAATTATTTCGCTACCTATCCCAATCTATATTTTACAGGAGATGGTGCCTTGCGTGATGAAAATGGTTTCTACCGCATCACCGGCCGTGTAGATGATGTATTGAACGTAAGTGGCCACCGCATTGGTACTGCCGAAGTGGAAAATGCGATCAATATGCACGCAAGTGTGGTAGAAAGCGCTGTTGTGGGTTACCCCCACGATATTAAAGGACAGGGTATTTATGCATTTGTGATCTATCAGGGTTCTCATGCACAAAACACACACGGCACAGCCGACCTTATCCGGAAAGATATTCATCAAACCGTTACCCGTATCATTGGTGCCATTGCCAAACCTGATAAGATCCAGTTTGTAAGTGGCCTGCCCAAAACCAGAAGCGGTAAGATCATGCGCAGAATTCTCAGAAAGATCGCAGAAGGTGAAACAGAGAATTTAGGTGATACATCAACCTTACTTGATCCGGGTGTTGTGGAAGAGATCAAGAACGGAAAATTATAGTCAATCCGAATTAAACGAACCCAACTGCGCCTTTGCGCCTCTGCGTGAAAACAATATGCACGCAGAGTCGCAAAGGCGCAGTTTTATGTAGGAGACCCATCCGAAATCGTTTTCGCAGGTATTCTTTTTGTAAAAAACAAAACAGGGTACATTTAATTACTTCATTTCCTTGCAGAAACAGTTAAGTATCCGGCTTATCCCAAAAAATGTTTGTAGCAACCCGCTGCGGTGGTTTGTTATGAAAGAATGTATCTGTAAACCATATAAAGAAAATCTATGCGGCTAAAACCAATCGCTTTTGCATTTGCATCATTACTTGTTATTGCCGGCAATACCCAGCCAGCACAAAAAACAAAAACCACACAACCGGTATTGGGTTATCGATCAGTTAAACTATTAACGGTCAATGGCCTTCAATTCAAAGACCTTAACCGTAACGGCCAACTGGATAAGTATGAAGACTGGCGATTATCCAATGAAGAAAGAACGAAAGACCTGCTTTCTAAAATGAGTCTTGAAGAAAAAGTGGGCTTTATGCTCATCAGTACTGCCCGTTTAAAGAGTGAGCGTTCTGCGCAGCTGAATGCACAAACGGATAATTCAATTGCCCCATCCAGCGATCCGAATGAAGAGGACCAGGTTTCCAATACCAATATGTTCAATCGCAAACCGCTACCCGTTCCTATGATGAGTTCGGTTGGTGCTACCAAGGGTATTAAGCAGTTTCATCTCCGTCACTTTATATTCCGCGCCAATGTGAGTGCAAAGATTACAGCAGAATGGGCCAATAAGATCCAGGCGCTTTCTGAAAGTGATGGGTTGGGTATCCCCGCTATCATCGCTTCCAATCCCAGAAACCATATTACCAAAGATGCATCCATCGGTTTAAGTGTGGGCGCTACGGTATTTTCTACCTGGCCCGGAGAACTGGGTTTATCTGCCATGCGCGATCTGAAACTGGTTCGCGAGTTCGCAGATATTGCCCGCCAGGAATGGGCGGCTGTTGGATTACGCAAAGGATATATGTATATGGCCGATCTCTCAACCGAACCCCGCTGGCAAAGAATTGAAGGAACTTTTGGTGAGAACGCAGAATGGGTGGCCAAGATGATCACAGAAATTGTTCTGGGTTTTCAGGGTACAAAATTATCTCCCTCTTCTGTAGCCATGACCACCAAACATTTTCCTGGCGGCGGCGCAGGTGTTGGCGGACAGGATCCGCATTTCGACTGGGGTAAATATGAACATTTTCCAGGCAAGATGTTTCAGAACAACCTGATCCCCTTTAAAGCAGCCATCAAAGCCGGCACTTCTGCTATCATGCCTTATTATTCTATTCCGCAGGATACAAAGTATGAGAAGATCGCTTATGCATATAATAAAGCGGTGATCAAAGATCTGTTAAGAGATAGTTTAGGATTTAAAGGAATTATTAATTCAGATACCGGCCCTATTGAAATGATGCCATGGGGAGTGGAAGACCTTAGCATTACACAACGATATCAAAAAGCATTGGAAGCAGGTGTAAATATTTTCTCCGGCACAGGCGATCCCGCAAAATTATTAGAAACGGTAAAATCCGGATCGGTAGATATGAAACTGATCGATAATTCCGTTTATCGTTTGTTGATGGAAAAGTTCACTTTGGGGCTTTTTGAAAACCCTTATGTAGATGAAGCTGCAGCAGAAAAAATTGTTGGAAATGCAAAATTCCAGGCCAGGGGAGATCTGGCCATGCGTAAGTCTGTTGTGTTACTGCGTAACGAGACAAAAACACTTCCTTTAAAACCTAAAACAAAAATTTATTTCGAATCATATTTTCAAAGAAGAGGTGCAGCCAGCCCGAGTGTTGTGTATCAACCCAAAAACAATACCTACAATGTTGAATTTGTAAAAACACCGGAAGAAGCAGATTATATTCTGGTGTGGCTTACACCGGGGGCAAAAGCCTTATTCCAGTCGGATGGTTCACCGCTGTATCTTTCTATGTCTAAGAATGCTGTTGATGTAAATTATATCAATACCCTCTCTGCAAAAAAACCTACCATCCTGGCGATCAATTATACAAACCCCTGGGTAATTGATGAGATCTATAATGATCAGACCAAAAAGAATATCAAAGGCGTGATTGCAACTTTCGGAACAACGAATGAAGCGCTATTGGATATTGTATTGGGCAAATTCAAACCCACAGGTAAAATGCCATTTACCACACCGGTGTCTGAAGCGGTGGTTGAAAAACAGTTATCGGATGTACCCGGTTTTATGAAAGGGAAAGATTACGCACTGTTTAAGTTTGATGAGGGTATAACCTATCAATAAAGAATCAAACCCTTCTATAACAAAAAACCGATGTTGAACCATCGGTTTTTTTATGCACCTATCTGAAATCCACAGCATAGGCATGATCGCCGCAAAACCAATACCAACGGGGTTTTTGGCAATAAAAATACGGGGAAAATCCCCTACCAATTGATGTACTGCATTTTTACGTTTGTTCAGGAAATGATCTATCATTAAAAAATTAAGACATTATGAAAAACCGAATCAAACTAACCGGTATCAGTTTCTTACTGATGCTGGTATGCTTAACAGCAAATGCCCAGAACCCCGATTTATCTAAGATCGGAACCAAATTGAATTTCAGTTTCGTTGACAAGCAACCTGTCAAAGATGTTAAGGCAAACCTCCGCACACAAATGCTTTCGAGGCCTAAGGCAATTCAGAAGGCAACACAGTTTTCCATCAGGGCTCTTCCGATCAACGATTCTACTATAGGGGTTGTTGCACAATTGATTGGCAAAAAGGTTGACGCAAAATACCTTGTAGACAGACGGTTAACCAGTGAACGGATTTTAGGTATCAGTTATTCCGCTCAGATTGTAAGTCAATATATAGAACTGGAAAAAGAATATGAAAGCCGGCTATCCATAGCAAAGACCTTTGAGAGACTGAAACTAACAGAACAATGGGATCAGATAACAAAAGAAGCGATCAACCAATTCAGTAAAGCGGGGTTAACGGTTAGTAACCAATCACTGAACAGTTGGGTATCACTCTTTAAGAAAACCGGCTTAGATCTGAGAGTTAATGGAACTTATAAAAAAGTATCTCCGGTAACCGACTCAAAAATTTTGGGGTATGCCGCTAGCGTTACCGCATCCCGAACTACTGAATGGCTGCTGGCTATTCCCACAGCTCTCGGTAGTGT
Source organism: Chitinophagaceae bacterium (assembly GCA_947455605.1). Lineage (GTDB taxonomy): Bacteria > Bacteroidota > Bacteroidia > Chitinophagales > Chitinophagaceae > Sediminibacterium. Next base: position 49,648 of record CANGOX010000004.1, on the reverse strand, counting down.
TATCTCTGATACAATTAAAGCCGGTTTATCTGACCTGTGCAGCAAACCTTTGGCTTCGGGAGATTTTAATAAAGAATGGAAGGCTTCTTACGATTACAATGTGAACATCACTTACTGGTGCCCAACCTGGTCTAACTGGACACGGACCTGCAGAGGTAATGTAACCCTGTTCACCTTTAGCTTGTCACTCGGTATTGATATCGGTTATAATATAACCTGTTGTGGTGGTTCTTGCTGGGCAACGGGTAGTATTACTGCTTGTGCCGGAGCGTTGGGATATAATGCCTGCGTAAACTGTACAGCAGGCGGAACGGCAGTAGTAGGGGTTGGAAAATCTACCTCAGCAGGATCCTGCACGTATGGCATTGGACTTAATGTTTCTGTGAATTGTTCTATACTGGGTATTAATATTATAGAAGCCAATTATCCAATATGGGGATATACAGTAACCGCACCTTGTCCGCCGGCCGGTTTTCATTGCAATTAGATACTGTAATGATTTGCAAAAAAGAAAGCCCTGATAAAACTATCAGGGCTTTCTTTTTTTCTTAACCTATTATTTTATTGAAACCGGAACATCTAAATTTTCCCAGCTTAATACAAATCCCCCGTTATTGATGGTGTATACCAATCTTTCATTCATGGCATCAGATTTTTTTGGTTTAACAGCTACTCTGATCACGTCTTTTGCAGGATCTTCTGTTGTGGTGCCGTCTCTGTTAATACCCCATTGCCCGGTTTGTGAATTGAAGATGATGGTCCACTCTTTTTCACCCACTAATGCATAAAGACTATACTTACCAGCAGGTAAAGCTTTACCGCCTACTTTAATATCCTTATCCGTCATAAAGATAGTAGCCTGGTTGGCACCGGCTCTCCATACTTTATCAAATGGAACTAATCCGCCCCAGATCTGTCTTCCTTTTACAGAAGGGCCGTTGTAAGTAATGGTAATGTTTGCTTCACCAATTTTACCGGTTGCGGTTGCGGCCGGACTAGCCTGTGAAAAGCTTACCGTTGAGATCAGCAGCATACTCAATGATAAGAATGCGCCTTTAATGAGATTCATTTTTTTCATACTTGTTTGTTTATTTGATGGTTTTCAGGGCCGATATAAAGCTACAGATTTCCTCATCAAGATAAATCTAAGCTGGTTAACCCATTATTATTTGTGACCAATGGTCAATACAGTTATGCATCAAAATGAAAGCCATAGCTATAATAAAGAACAGGAAATTGAAGTGTATCCTTGGTGTTAAGAATTGAATAGACCACCATCTCCAGCCGTTTTAAGGAACCTGAGCACGATATCCCGATAGGGTGAGAGGAACAGATTTTATATTATGATTTATCAAATGTTTAAAATCCTAACAGTCATAAGCTTTATTGAGGGTTACTTTTTGCTGAAAAACGTATTAAAGAATAGAAATAAATCAAAAATGATACAGAAAACCTATTTCAAGACAAAAGACTATTGTAAAGTAAAATTCTCCTTTGCCGGTGAAAATGCAGAAACTGTTGAGATATTGGGACTGAACAGCGATTGGGAAAATTCAGTTGTGATGAGCAAGAAAAAAGACGGCAGTTTTACCTGTGATGTATCCTTACCTAAAAATTCACAGCACGAATTCAAATACCTGGTAAACGCAAACGAGTGGCTGAACGAGCCCGAAGCAGATGGTCTGAACGCCAATGTTTATGGTGGCAGCAATAGTGTGATTACCTTGTAGTAATTGGTTAAAGTGGTTAAAAGGGTTAAAGTAGTTAGAAGGGTGTCTTCACTACTTTAACTTCTCTAAAAAAAGCACGGTATCCCCTTCTTCTTCCTGTCTTTATTAAAGAAATAAATAAAGGAGAGCTCACTGCTTCCACTAAAACGGTTTACCCGGCTGAGATCGGGTTTGATGATATCGTAACTGAGTCCTAACTGGTAGGCCGGAGTTTGTAATCCTATATAGGGATAGATCGCATCGTTGATCCGGAACCAGGATCCCAAATAAAGAGTCAGATCGGTTGCTCCGATACCCAATCCATAGGCTCCACCGATCACAGATTCTGTTGCACCATTCTGTTCCATAAAATGTGCACTGATAAAAAAATTATCCTGCTCACCTATCGGGAAAGCAGCACCGGCATGTAAGGTATACCTGGGCGATAATACAGGATTGGCATTACTGAAAAAACTGAGTTTGGGACTCAGTATATGAAACAACCCCGCACCAAAAGAAAACTGGTTACCAAGGTCATCTTTATAATTATACAATAGTCCGGCATTTAGATCCACATAAGAAACAGAACGGTTGTTTACTGATTCACCACTGGGTATGCTCAGATCAAAACCGCTGCCATTGAACTGGCTGTTGAAAGAAAGATTATTGAAGTCGACGCGGTTAGTTGCAAAACTTGCCTGCAAACCGATACCAATACTCTGATCACCTTCTGCATCCAGACCTTTATTAAATGAAGTTGATAAACTGAGATATGTGTTCTTATAAATACCGCCAGATGACTGGTCGTACAAAGCATGAATTCCTAAGCCCCAGCGGTCATTGCTGCCGATCGAGTTCTTCAGGATCTTTGTATCAAAAGAAAAGGTTCCGGTAATATAAGGATCACCGCCGTTAACGGATTGATTGCGGATGTTTACTGCAAAGCGATTTGTTCCGTCGAAATACCCGGCAAACGCAGGATTGAAAGTTAAGGGAGAACTGAAGTATTGAGAAAAATGCGGGTCCTGTGCATGAGCTTTTGGAAAGCCTGTGCAAACGAGAACCACACCAATAATAATATGACAGAACCCTTTCTTCATTCGGTACATCAGTTGATTAATAAAACAGCGCCTGTTCGTTTAATAATATTACCGCTACCATCAATGGCTTCTGCCACCCACTGGTAGGTTCCTGCAGGTTGTATCTTGCCGTTATACTTTCCATCCCAACCGTTTTGAGGTGTTGCATCATTGGTTTGAAATACCAGGTTGCCCCAACGGTTGAATATTTTAAAATAGGTGAGCGAACGAATGCCTGCCGTTATCGGATAGCACCTGTCGTTCATCCCATCACCATTGGGTGTAAAACCCTGACCCACATAAATAAACCCATCTAGAGCCACTTTCACCAATACAGTATCGGTAACCATACAGCCTGCATTGGAGTTGATAGTGATGGTATATTCCAGATCTTTATCCAGGGTTGCTGTAGGAAATTGCATGGCGGCATTATTCAATCCGGTTGAAGGCTGCCATAGATATACATTACCGGCATTTCTCGAAGTGAGTTGAATGGGCACACCACCTACCGCAATTACATCAGCATACCTTGTGGGTATCCTTGGCGACTCAATCGTGAATGGTACGATTGTTTTTTCGGTAAGGGTACTGCAGGAAGTATTGTTGGCTGTAAGCGTTATGCTATAATTACCTCCATTGGCATAAGTATATACGGGCGATGCGATAGTTGAAACACCGCCCTCTCCAAAATCCCATTGCCAGTTGATATTGCCCGAAGATGTGATGACCGATCCATTGGTAAAACTGATGGGAGACCCCGCACAGCTGCTGCTTAATTTGTATTGTAAAACAGGTTTGGAAAGCAGGTTCAGGGTAATGGTATTGACTGCATCTTTTATACATCCCTCTTGCGAAACAAATCTTACGGTATAATCACCGCCAACCGTTGCCGAATAGTTGTCTGCAACAGCACCACTTATGGGTTGTCCATCCCGGTACCATTGATAGGCAAAGGCATTTGCAGCATTCAACAGCAATGAAGAACCATTACATATATAATTTACAGAAGGGTTCTGAAGTATGCCATTAGGTTGCGGGTTAACAGTAACGGTTACCGGTTGCGAAACGGCACAACCGGTTGCCGGGATGGTTCCTTTAATATAATATACACCCGAAGTATTTACCGAGGATGGCGTTGAAACAGGATTGGTATTAGCTGCGTTGGACCAGTATGTATAGGCTAACCCTGGCGTACTGCCGTTTGTAACTGATGCTGCTGTTAGATTGATCGTTAACGGTGCACACACAACCGTTGGGTTGGTAATGATCATGTTGGGTGATGTGTTAACGGTAACCGTAACCGGTTTCACTACCCCGCAACCTGTGGCAGGTATGGTTCCTTTGATAAAATATACACCGGTGGCTGTTACAGCATTCGCATTGCTTAAGGAAGAAGTAGCCGATGTATTATTCCATTGTGTGTAGGAGAGATTGGCCGTGCTCCCTGCTGAAGTGATTGATGGATTTGTGAGATCAATGCTGCCTGGTGAACAGATGGACGCAGGTGAGCTTATCACAACCGTTGGTATCGGGTTCACGGTAACGGTAACCTGTTTTACTACCCCGCAACCTGTGGCAGGTATGGTTCCTTTGATATAATACACACCGGTAGCTGTTACAGCATTCGCATTGCTTAAGGAAGAAGTAGCTGATGCATTATTCCATTGTGTGTAGGAAAGATTGGCCGTACTTCCTGTAGAAGTGATCAAAGGGTTTGTGAGATCGATGCTGCCTGGTGCACAAATAACTGAAGGTGTTGTTATCACAACTGTTGGTAATGAATTGATGGTTGCTGTTACAGATTTGGTAACCGCACAACCTGTTGCAGCAATGGTTCCCTTAATATAATACACACCGGTAACGGTAATGGCATTGGCATTTACCAATGAAGAAGTAGCTGATGCATTGTTCCATTGTGTGTATGATAAGTTTGCCGTACTGCCGGCTGATGTAATTGACGGACTTGTAAGATCGATAGTACCCGGCAAACAGATGGCCGAAGGTGGCGATATAGTAACCGTTGGCGATGTATTAATGGTAGCCGTAACGGGTTTGGTAACTGAACAACTTGTGGCAGCGATCGTTCCCTTGATATAATATACACCGGTAGCCGTAATGGCAGCAGCATTGGTTAATGAGGAAGTAGCCGTTGCATTGTTCCATTGCGTGTAAGATAAATTAGCCGTACTCCCGGATGATGTAATAGACGGACTTGTAAGATCGATAGTACCCGGGGTACATGCAACCTGCGCAGATACCACAACCGTTGGTAAAGGATTAATGGTTGCGGTTACGGGTTTGGTTACAGCACATCCCGTTGTGGAGATCGTTCCTTTGATATAATATACTCCCGTAACCGTTATAGACGATGCATTTGTTAATGAGGAAGTAGCCGATGCATTATTCCATTGCGTATAATTCATACCCGAAGTTGGGCTGCTGCCAGATGTAACTGCCAGCGCTGTAATATCAATAGTGCCGGGCGAACAGATGGCTGTAGGTGCTGTTATAGAAATGTTTGGTAAAGAGTTTACTTTAACTGCCGAAATATTAGAGGTAGTACATCCTGAGCCGGATATGAAGGCAACCAGTGTTCCATTATAGGTATTGGCTGATGCACCTGATGGAACTGCCACATTAAGCGTACCTGGTGTTACGCCAAGCGTAGCGTCTACTGCATCAACAAAACCTTCCGCATTTGCAGTTGCATCCCAGAAGATTGAATATTTATCTGGCACATTTGTGGTGGTATAGCCTACCGAAAAAGTAGTTGTTTGCTGACAGATTTCAGGCAGTGCCAATATCGTAGGTGTAAAACTTGGGTCTGTTTTAGTTCCCACTACTGAAACTTTGATAACATTACTATATACAGTTGTAGCACCACTCGTTAGCACACGTCTGTAAAACTTATCTGCTGCAACAGCTCCTTCAGTATATGTTTGGGAACTAGCCCCGCCAATGGTTACTACACCAGAAGTGAAACTGCTATTGGTTGCACTTTGCCAGGAAATAGTACCACTGGTTGCATCCCGTATTGATGTAAAAGCCGAAGGTGTTCCTCCCGAAGTAACACATTGACTCTTTCCAATAATCCCACCATTGATCTGCGCAAATGAGTGAAACGGAAGAGCCGGCAACGTGCACATCAATAAGACAGGCCAATATATGTTTACAAAACATCTTGGGGTATTATAGACCTTTTTCATCCCATGAAACCAGTTGATATATTTACAAAGAGATTTGATAGGATATGTATTTAGATAAGATACGTTAAAACCAACCTGCACGTTTCCCTGAAAACAAAGCTTTCTGCGATTGGTTCACCGAAAGTTCTGGTTACCCCTGTTTACTGTCCTTTCAAACATTGGGTGTCGCTTTGTTACCCCTTGGGAAAGGGGATCCGGGCCTGTTTTTGCCATTTCGGCCCCTAAAATTCTTCAGATTGTCTATCTTGCCGCCCTATTTCTCTTCGATCCCATACATGAAAACATCACAGCACCATTATATTCAGGACAAATGGAAAACCCGGGAGCAATCCGAAGGGTTTGATAATGCTACCTGCCAGCTGGTTTTTATGTTTGGCGCCGGAGCCATAGTAACAAAGCCCGAAGTATTCGGTCATACCCGCTCAGAATTTCCCAATGCCCGTATAGTATCCTGCTCCACATCGGGCGAGATCATGGATGAGGGTGTGTTTGATAACAGCGTATCAGTGATGGCAGTTCAGTTTGACCATTCCTCCGTTCGTTGTGCCGGAATAAAAGTTAATAAAGAGACCAACAGCTATGAAACCGGTAAATCGCTGATGAAAGAACTGGATGCAGATGATCTGGTAACCATCTTTGTGATCTCAGAAAGCAGTTTCTCTAATGGAAGCGAACTGGTAAGCGGCCTTAATGCCGCCAACCGAAAACAGATCCCGATCAGCGGCGGGCTGGCCGGGGATGCAGATCGTTTTATGAAAACTCAGGTAGGACTGGACGCTGTTCCGGAAGAAGGTAATGTAGTAGCCATCGGTTTTTATGGTACCCGTTTACAGATCAGCCACAGCTCTTTTGGTGGATGGGATGAATTTGGTACCGAAAAACTGATCACCCGTTCAGAAAAAAATGTGCTTTACGAACTCGATGGCCGTAATGCCCTCGATCTCTACAAAGAATACCTGGGGCCATATGTAAATGATCTTCCCGGGTCTGCTCTCTTCTTCCCTTTAAGTATGCGTGTTGAAGATTCTGAGAATAAACCCGTGAGAACGATCCTTTCTATCAATGAAGAAGAGAAGAGCATGACTTTTGCCGGAAACCTACCCCAGGGAAGTAAGGTTAGGCTGATGAAAGCCAATTTCAACCGGATCATCAATGGTTCTTCAGTTGCAGCAAGACTTTCTTTGCACGAAGGCAAGAAAAAATCTCCCGAACTGGCCATACTGATCAGTTGTGTAGGGCGTAAGCTCATCCTTCAGGATCGGACCATCGAAGAAGTAAAAGCTGCCAGGAATATTTATGGACCGAAAACGGCAATGACCGGTTTCTATTCTTATGGAGAATTATCTCCTTTTAGTCTGGACAATAAATGCGAACTGCATAACCAGACCATGACGATCACTACATTTTCAGAGTTTTAGTCTCTCCCAACAACCACTTATCCATTTTCATACTTACTTGCTTTGTTTTCCGAAGCATTTTCCTATTTTCGATCCTGCAAGCCGGAACCACCTAAAATAACGGCAGCATCTTTTTACCAACTTTTCGCCCATGAACTACTAAGCAGAGCTTAGTCTTTTTGTAAGATAAGCTCCACCTCCACAGAGCAATGCAGCAACTACGTTGTTGTAGATCATTTTAGTTAAAGCAGTTAAAGAGGTAGTGTACCCCTTTTATTTACTTTTTTAATCCCCTTTAACGATTTTAACGCAATCCTATTATCAATACTAAATTCTTGTAATGACTACTTATACAAATCATAAGGGCAATAAAACTATCTGGACCTATCTCAAAGAATCGCTCAGGAGCGAGCACCAGGATTTTACCACGGGCAGTATACGGAAAGCCATTTTTATGCTGGCTATTCCCATGATTCTGGAAATGTGTATGGAATCTGTTTTTGCCGTAGTGGATATTTTCTTCGTTGGCAAACTCGGCCCTAATGCTGCGGCAACCGTGGGCTTAACAGAATCTTTTCTCGCCATTGTATATTCAGTGGCCATTGGCTTAAGCATGGCAGCCAGTGCCATGGTGGCAAGACGCGTGGGAGAAAAAAATCCTGATGGGGCAGCCAAAGCCGGTGCGCAGGCAGCTATCCTTTCTTTTATGGTAACCATTCTGATCAGCATTACCGGTTTCTTTTTCTCGGGAGAATTGCTGGAGCTGATGGGTGCCAGTAAAGAAGTGATCCGGCTGGGAACGGAATATACCCGCATTATGCTTACGGGTAATGTGGTGATCATGTTATTGTTCCTGATCAATGGTGTTTTTCGTGGTGCGGGAGATGCTACGATCGCCATGCGCAGTTTGTGGTTGGCCAATATCTGCAATATCATTCTTTGCCCGGTACTGATCCATTATTATGGTTTGCCAGGGGCGGCCATGGCAACTACCACCGGAAGAGGTATTGGTGTTTGCTACCAGGTATACCACCTGTTCAAAGGCAAAGGAATTATCAGAATTCACCTGCAGCATTTTATACCGGATCCTGTATTGCTGAAATCCATCTTCAGTATTGCATCTACGGCTACCATGCAATTTCTGGTATCTTCAGCCAGCTGGATAGCTATGTCGAGGATCATTTCTTCCTCGGGCAGTAATGCAGTTGCGGGCTATACGATCGCTATCCGTTTATTGATCTTCTTCCTGATGCCCGCCTGGGGATTGAGCAATGCGGCGGCAACACTGGTAGGACAAAACCTGGGTGCCAAACTACCCGAACGGGCTGAAAGATCTGTATGGCTAACGGCAAAATACAATGCCATTTTTATGGCTGTTGTATCTCTGGTGTTTGTTAGCAGTGCTGAATTTTTTGTGAAACTGATCAATACAGATGCCGAAGTAGTGAAGACCGGTGTGATCGCTTTGCGGATCATTAGTATGGGTTATATTTTCTATGGTGTGGGCATGGTCATGATCAATGCGTTCAATGGTGCGGGTGACAGTAAAACTCCTACCTGGATCAACCTGTTCTGGTTCTGGGCATTTCAGATACCGCTCGCTTATGTGCTGGCCAATGTATTACACATGGGACCCACCGGTGTTTTCATTGCCATCATCATCGCACAATCGATGGTTACCATTACCAGTGTGATCCTCTTTAAGAAAGGAAAATGGAAATTAGTTAAGATATAACTCCGCGGCTTCCTCTGCTCCCCCTATTCTCTGCGGTGATCTTTTCACCGCAGAGACAGAGGGCTGCCGCCATTGAAGAGACAGGATCTATTGTTTATCAAAAACCGATTTAGTAGCGATCTCTCCCTGTGGCGTATTGATTTTAGAAGAAACAGAAATCGTTTTTCCATCAGCACTCAGGCTCCAGTTTTCTACGCTGGAAATATCAAGGGTTTGTCCCTGCATTTCAAAAGCAATATTTGCACTGATCACCATTTCTTTTCCATCGGCCGACCATTTAAGTGATGATTTCTTTTTAGACGTTCCGAGAAACACACTTTCAGATTCTTTACCGTCAAAGGAAAGCAGTTCAGTACTTGTGGATTCATCTCCCTGAAAACCAGTGGCTGTTTTGGTAAGGCTAATAGCGTCTGCTTTTTGCTCGATCACAATTTTACTGGGTACACCGCGGGCACCAAACTGGCCCAGTTCACTTTTGTTTTCATTCAATTTCCAGGTGCCGGAGAAGTCGGTCTGTACTATCTGAACCGGTCTGAACGCAAATAGTAAAACAGAAAGGAATAATAATGAAGCAATCTTTTTAAGTGGATAGTTATTCATATAGCTTGTTTTTGTTCTTAAATATAATGATAAAAATCAGACTGTTTAATCCCTCGCAGATCTAAAAAATCCTCCGGTTAAAAAAGCCACGCAATACTTATTATCTTTAAGGATATCAAAATGGTTTACATGGACCTCCAGTTAAAAAATAAAGTTTTTATCGTAGGTGGCGCTACATCCGGTTTTGGAAAAGCGATCGCTGAAGCTTTACTGAGAGAAGGTGCTGCAATTATTGCTGTGGCCAGGGGTGAAGAAAAATTGAAAGCTTTACAATCATCCGCTCCGGAACAGGTAACCATTATTACCGGCGATTTTTCTGAATCTACCGTGATCGCAAAAGTGGTTGCTGCCGTAAAAGACAAAGAACTCCATGGTATGGTAGTGAATGCCGGCGGGCCTCCTGCTAAAACAGTTCTGGAAACAAGTATGGAAGATTGGGATACTGCTTACAGATCCATTCTCCGCTGGAAAGTAGAACTTACCAAAGCGCTTGTACCGAAAATGATCGCACAACAATATGGCCGTGTTATATATATAGAGAGTTCCTCTGTGAAACAACCTTTGGAAAACCTGGTACTGAGTAATTCATTGCGGGTGGCGGTGGTAGGTATGGTAAAAACACTTTCGCAGGAAATTGCAGGAACGGGTGTTACCTTAAATATCATGGGGCCAGGCTCTCATAATACACCCGCTATTGACCGCATCTACAAAAAGAAAAGCGAACAAACCGGTTTGTCTTTTGAAGAAGTAAAACAAAATGCGATCAAACAAATACCGGTGGGTGCTCTGGGAGAAGCGGATGATTTTGCGAGTTTGGCTCTATGGCTTTTAAGTCCGCTAAGCCGTTTTGTTACCGGTGAAACTATTACGTTAGATGGTGGTGCAGTGAGAAGTATGTTATAGATCAACCGCCTGCACTGTCAATTTATTGAAACACAGAACTACTCTCGTTTTTTATATTTTAAACAAACCATTCAGATGAAGCGGATACTGTTTAGCCTTGTTGTATTTACACTCAGTTTCACCTCAGAAACCCATGCGCAAACTACTGTTGGACCGGATAAGGGCTCATTGGTTATTGTTGGTGGCGGTAATGTAGGGCCCGAGATCTGGGCAAAGTTTATTGAACTGGCAGGCGGTGCTGCCAACGCCAATATTATTATTGTAACAACCGCTGATGAGGATTCTTCTATTGCCCGTGGCCGTTCTGTTGAGAAAGAAACCTTGCAGAAAATGGGTGTACAGCAGATCAGTTTTCTGCATACACGCAACCCCAAAACAGCCAATACAGATAGTTTTGTGGCACCGCTTAAAAAAGCAACCGGGATCTGGTTTCGTGGTGGAAGACAATGGAAACTGGCCGATGCTTATTTGAACACGTTAACCCAAAAAGAATTTACAAATGTGCTGAACAGGGGTGGTGTGATTGCCGGAACCTCTGCCGGCGCAACGATCATCGGTTCATTTATGGTAAGGGGCGATACAAAGGGAAACAGTATCATGATCGGCGATCATTTGACGGGTTTTGATTTTATGCATCATGTGGCCATAGACCAGCACCATCTCCGGCGTAATAGGATCTTTGATCTGATCGATGTGATCAAATTGCATCCCGATCTATTGGGGATTGGTATTGATGAAAGCACCGCTATTGTGGTACAGCAAGACCTGTTTGAAGTGATCGGGGCATCCTATGTGGCTATTTATGATATTGACCAGATCAATGGCGCATCAAAAGGTCCGCGTGAACAAAACAGTTCATCGGGCCCGTTCTACTTTTTAAGTAAGGGACAAAAATTTGATCTGAAACTTCGGAAAATCACCCGTTAGGCCTAATCGGCCGCTTCTACAGAACCGGCAGCATCGCCTGTGGCTGCTTCTTCCTTAGGGGTTACATTCTTCAGACTAAGCTGAAATTTGGTATTGAGGGAAACCACATAATGGTTGGCCAGTAATAAAGCCTTGATATTGGCATCATCCAGCATTACAAAAGCCAGATCGGAAGCCAGTGCAGAACCACTGATGATATTGGCCACACGGCCCTTGGTAAATTCGATCGAAAACTTATAACCCGCTTTACGGCCACTACCGGCCCTTTCAAAATCAATACGATTAAGATCCAGTACCTGGTCTCCATTAAGGGTTCTTTTTAATAAAATCTTGATAATGGGAAGGTATTTGCTCCAGATCTGTGTATACATTGGGGTGGTTGGGGTTTTTATGGCTTAATTGCCCTTCAGGGCAGTTCAAAACTGATGTAAAGGTGCGTTATTTATGGCCGAAATACGAATTTGCTTTTACAAAACAGCCCTTTACCCCTGATATAAGACCTGAAAATGGCTGTGAGCCATCATTACAGGATAGTATCTTCGCGGGCTATGACAACCATCGACAGCGTAGAATTACAGAAAGTGATCGTTCATAAAGTAGGCAATCCCACCAGAGGGGAAGCGCTGAAACTATCCTCCAACCCTTTAACACTCAACGATGAAATTGTAAGGGGGTTGCTTTCTAAGTATTTTCTTGGCCCTTTTAATGAACATGAACAGTATCATTTTACGCATTTAAGTGATCTGGCACTGAACGAAGTGTACCATTATGTAAACGCCATGTTTGATGATCCCAAACAGTTTACCTTGCAAAGCGCACAGCTGGCGCAGTTTCTCTATAGCAAAAGCACGCATGCCAAGGTAAAAGAAGGGGAATTGTATGTGGTGCAGTTTGGTAATGTTCCGTTCGGGGGAGAGTACACAGAAGCGATCGGTATTTTTAAAAGCGAGACCAAGGAAACTTTTCTCAAAGTATTCCCGCATGGCGAAAGCTGGGAAGTGATCGCAGAAGACGGTATCAATATCAATAAACTGGATAAGGGTTGTCTGATCTATAAAAAAGACCGGGAGAACGGTTATGTGGTTTGTGTGGTAGACAATACCAATAAACAGAATGATGCCCAATATTGGGTTACCGATTTTTTACAGGTAACCAGGAGCGCCAACAGTTATCATTTTACCGATGCGGCGATGGGGATGTGTAAATTATTCATCAGTAATGAGCTGCCCGAAAAGTTTGACGTAAACAAAAGTGACCAGATTGACATGCTGAACCGTAGCATGGACTATTTTAAAACAAAGGAAGATTTTAAATTTGCCGAGTTTGCCCAAGAAGTATTGCACCATCCGGAAGTGATCGACAGTTTTACTCAATACAAACAAACCTATGAAGTAGCGCGGCAGGTAGCAATTGAAGATGAATTCAATATCCATTTATCGGCCGTAAAAAAACAACAACGGGTTTTTAAAAGTGTATTAAAGCTGGATAAAAGTTTTCACGTTTACATTCATGGCCGCCAGGACCTGATCGAAAAAGGTTATGATGAAGTAAAAGGAAAGCATTTTTACAAACTCTATTTCGATGAGGAATCATAGGAGATCGATCTCCCGCAGGTAATCATATTGAAGATCTTCGTGCAGGGTTTGTAAAGCGGTATTGATCTTTTTTAATTGTTGTTCATACAGGTTATTCAATACCGTACTTTTTGCATAAGGGATGCCGGAGCCTTTCATTTTTTGGCAGAAGTGGATCAGCAAAGCCACTTCTGCCTGTTTGGAACCCGCATATTTTATATATCGGTTAGCGATCCTCAATATTTTACGCAGTGTTTTTTTGGTGAGGTATAAATTGGGCTTGGGCACTTCAGTAAAACCCTCATCGATCAATTCCTTTACACTATTGATATAGGCTTCTTCATCATGTGCTTCAAACAATAAAAAAGTGAGGAGTTCTTTATTCTCTTTTTTAAATTTTGCCAAACGCAGACATAGCTCCAGCAGTTTGGGTTGGTTAACCGCCAGCAGCTCCTGTTTCAGTTCCTGTATCGTTGCCGTTTTCATGGCTGCAAGTTACTGCCATTTTTTGGCCATCGAATACACAGATTGGAACAGAAAGTTCTGTTTTAACCTGTGTATTCAGTGGCAATAAAAATGGCCTTATTATATTTACAGATCATTATCGTTTTGTAATCATGCCCTACGACACATCTCAACCCCATCCTGAATTATTGCAGGAACTGGTTACCATGCGTATGCCCTTTGGTAAATACAAAGACCGTATTATCTGTAACCTGCCCGTATCCTATCTCGAATGGTTTCAGCGCAAAGGATTTCCAAAAGGGAAACTGGGTATACTCCTGGAAACCATGTATGTGATACAGCTCAACGGACTTGCCTACCTGCTTGATCCTTTAAAAAAGAAATAAGGATTTTAAAATAAGTACCCGTCTCTCCTGTTCAACTGAATATTGCTTATATTGAAAAAACTTCTGTTTCAATACATCATATAAAATGTAACCATTATGAACCGTTCACGCAGGTCATTTATTCAGCATACAGCGATGGTGATTGCCGGCAGTGCTGTTTTTTCAAAACCATTATTTGCATCTCCGGCACCCAGAACCATTACAGGCATTCAGTTATATTCTGTACGCGATGATATGAAGAAAGACCCGTTGGGTACTTTACAAGCGCTTGCTGAAATGGGTTACAAATATGTAGAACATGCCAATTATATCAATCGTAAATTTTACGGGTATACTGCTGCAGAATTTAAAAAAGTACTGGATGATCTTGGCCTTAAAATGTTAAGCGGACATACCGTAATGGGTAAGGAACATTGGGATGCATCCAAAAACGATTTTACTGCGGCATGGAAGTATACGGTAGAAGATGCGGCAACGGTTGGTCAGGAAATTGTGATCAGTCCCTGGCTGGATGAAGGTCTTCGTAAGAACATGGATGACATGAAACGGTATATGGAGGTATTTAATAAAAGCGGGCAACTATGTGAAAAATCGGGTATGAAATTCGGGTATCATAACCACAACTTTGAATTTAGCCAGTCGCTTGATGGCAAGAAGATCTATGATATTATTCTTGAAAACACAGATCCCTCACTGGTTGCCCAGCAATTGGATATGGGTAATCTATTTGGAACCGGTGCTGATGCGTATGAGATCGTAAAGAAACATCCGGGCAGGTTCTTATCCATGCATATAAAAGACGAGATCAAGGCCGCCAAGGGAGAAATGGGTGATGGATATGAAAGTACCATACTCGGTTCGGGTGTAGCCAATACCAAAGCCATTACCGATCTTGGTAAAAAATCGGGGGGCACTTTACATTTTATTATTGAACAGGAATCATACCAGGGCAAAACTCCCTTAGCATGCGCAAAAGAAGATCTGAAGATCATGAAGAAATGGGGGTATTAATATTTATAGCTTCTTTTAAAAGGTTTCTATAAGAGAAAAACGAAGGGAAAGAGAGTGTACTACATTCGTAGACTCTCTTTTTCTTTTGGCCATCTCTTATTGAAACCACGAAATCTTTGTTAAATAGGCGCTTGTTTTAAATCCTTGCTTCTATACAAGCAGAAAATGCTGTACCATTACGTTTCCCGTAAATAAAATGGTATGAAGAAAAGAATACTCTGTTCAACATTTTTTGCTGTTCTTTCGCTTGTTGCTTCTGCCCAGGAAGATGTATCGGCTGCCAAATGGCAGGCAAACAAGATCATTGTAGACGGGAATGATAATGAATGGGAACAACCTTTTGGCTTGTTCGATAATAAAAGTGGTTTGGTTTTTACGCTAACCAACGATAACAAGAACATTTATCTCTGTTTTACCGATAATGAATCCATAAAAGCAGAGAAGATGATGAAAGCCGGCTGGACACTCGAACTATCCTCTTCAGAAAAGAAAAAAAAATTTGATGCAGCCATCTCTTTCCCGAAAATTGATGACCCTAATATTAATATGCGCGGCGAGTTCAGAAACCAGGTAAGTATTTATAAAATGGATCTGGCCACTGTAAAAACGAAAGGTTTTCTTGCTGGCAACGGCGATATCCCTTTAAACAATAAAGAAGGCATCAATATCGGTATCGGCATAGATAGTACCGAAAAGATCGTTTATGAAATCGCGATCCCCATTAAGGCCTTAATGGAAGAAGATAAACTGCAACTGAATGAACTGATCACATTAGACATTACCGTTAATGCACTAAGTAAACCTGAGGGTAGTTCTGCCGGTGGTGGAAATGCTTCGCGTGGATTTGCCGGTGGAGGGGGAAGAATGGGAGGAGGAATGGGCGGCGGACGCATGGGTGGCGGTGGCAGACGGGGTGGCGGTGCTACGATGGAAAGAGATAATACCGCATCAGATAGAGCTTCCTTATTTGAGAAAGTGAGTTTTAAACAAAAGTTTCGTCTTGTAAATAAATAACGCCCCCCCCCTCTCCGCAGAGAGGGGTAATGAGCATATCCAAGTTGGGGTGAGTTATTTTTTATAAATGCCTCTTTCCAAAGCATACGTGATCACCCCCGCAATACTCTTGGCACCGATCTTATCCATGATCCTTGTTCTGTGTCCCTCTACGGTTCTTTTACTCAGATTAAGCGAATAGGCAATTTCTTTACTGGTGCATTCTCTGCAGATCAGGCGTATGATATCTTTTTCTCTTTCTGTAAAAGCAATGTCTACCCGTATGGGCATCTGGTAACTCTTAGCAACAATATCCGTAAGCCGTTCAGTGATCTCTTTGCAGAAATAGGGTTTATGTCGGTAAACGGTTTGAATGGCTTCTGAGATCTCATCTGTATCCGCTGTTTTCAGGAGATAACCCAAAGCACCGGCTTCGAGCATTTGTAATACGGGTTCTTCTCTGCCAAAAGCAGTAAGTACAATTACCCGGTTACTGATCTTTCTGCGGGCCAGTTCTTTGGTGGCCAATACGCCATCCATTACGGGCATACCAATATCGGTAAGGATCACATCGGGCGAAAGTTCTATTGAGCGCCGGATCAGCTCCTGCCCGTTAACCGCTTCTCCAACGATCTCTACATTCTTTACCTGTGATAAAAGGGTTTTTAACCCTGCTCTGAAAAGGGAATGATCATCAGCGATCACCACCCTGATATTTCTTCCTTCCATATACAGTTGTTTTTATGTTTTTAACAAATGAGTGCCGGTATATACCGAAAGTAGAAACCGCAACTGATCCCAACAAGCGTTAAAACACGGTATTTTTCTGCATGAGGGTAATTCATCATTTTATTATCTGTTAATAATTACGCTTTAAATGTGGAGTATTAAACGTCTATAAAATAGATAGACAGTGATATTTTATTGAAATTTAAACCCATTACCATTTTAATACTCCCAAGCATATGATTCAGGCCGTTACTTCCGCGTATAAAATGCTGAGTAAGCATGGTTTTGCAGACATTATGCAAAACAGCAGTACAGGTGAAAAATCATTACATGCCACCGCATTCTTTGATGCGGGCGATACGATCTG
The DNA here is from genome assembly GCA_947455605.1 of Chitinophagaceae bacterium. Taxonomy (GTDB): domain Bacteria; phylum Bacteroidota; class Bacteroidia; order Chitinophagales; family Chitinophagaceae; genus Sediminibacterium. The sequence goes on along the minus strand of CANGOX010000004.1, from coordinate 32,567 downwards.
CGCATTTGGAGCGAACAAAATACTGGATACACCTAATTATCTCACTGTACAAACCGGCGAGGATAAACACATAACACTCGATCCGGAATTTCTACAGTATATCAATCACAGTTGTAACCCCAATGTTTTCTTTAATACAACCACTATGGAACTGGTGGCACTTAAGGAGATACAGCCCGGGGATGAAATGATGTTCTTCTATCCTTCCACCGAATGGAAAATGGAACAGCCATTTGATTGCTTTTGCGGAACCCACCAGTGCCTGCACAGGATACAGGGTGCTTTTTACCTGAGCAAAGAAGAAGCGGGCAGATACCGGCTTACTGATTTTATTCTTGAAAAAATGAACCCCCGAAAGAAGAAATAACCCATGTCTGCTGTTGATGATCTGATTGATGCGATACCACTAAGCCGTTTAAAAGTGTGGGTGCTGGCCCCCAGTCTGGTAACACAGGATGCCAATATTGATTACTACTACGATTTTTCGCAAAGCATTGCCGAATACACAAAAACCTTTGCAGAACTGGGTGTCACCTGGCAATGGCAGCCTGTAACGATACATGATTATGTTTCAGTAATAGACAGGATCATTGAAGAAAAAAACAATGGTATTCATTTTCCCTTGGTACTGAATTTATGCGATGGCGATGAAGTGAATGGTACACCGGGTATATCGGTTGTAAAATTGCTGGAAGAAAAAGAACTGGTGTATACCGGGTCTGATGAATATTTTTACCGCATCACCACTTCCAAGATCCCGATGAAACAGGCTTTTGATAAAGCCCATGTACCCAATGCAAAATGGGAAGCTATTTTATCAAAAGAACAAAACCTGGATGGATTGTTGGAACGACTGGGAACACCTGTGATCGTGAAACCGGCGGTATCCGGTGGCAGTATGGGTGTGGGGGTAAAAAATGTGGTATCAACAGCGGAAGAACTGCATGAGCAGATAGCGCAGATGTTTGATGGTTACCGTGGATGGAACCTGGCTGCAGACGGAATTGTGGCAGAAGAATTTATTACCGGACCTGAATTTACCACACTCATTGTTGGGTCGTCCCTTTTCCCCGATCAATGTATTGTATATGAGCCCGTAGAAAGGGTATTCCATCCATCCTTACCCGAAAAAGAAAAATTCCTGTCCTTCGATCGATTATGGGAGATCTATGAGGAAGAAACACCGATGCCGGAGAATGAAAATTTTTATGAATACCAATTACCACACCCTTGTTTACATGCCGCATTGAAGCAACTCAGTCTCGATGCTTATATAGCCACGGGAGGTACAGGTTATACAAGGGTAGACATCCGGATGGATGCCGCTTCAAAACAATTATATGTACTTGAAGTAAATGCCCAATGTGGTATAAGTGAAGATGAGAATTATACCTCTATCGGTGCTATCTTGCGTGTAAGCGGAAGATCATTCACACAACTCATTGTTGAGATCATGAATGATGCTTTCCGCAGAAAAGAAGCCTTGATCAATCAAAAAAATATTCCGTTCAGCAATTCATGAAAGTCTGCGTATTACAACCCGATTACTCAACAACCGCAGTGGATTATCAATATTATGATCCTGCACGTGACCTCTCAGCTTTATTGCCCGAAGCAGAAGTACATCATGTGTTACTGAATAAACTCACTACCTATCAACAACTCAAAGCCTTACAAAATAAGGGATATGATATTTTCGTGAACCTCTGCGAAGGTTATCTCGAATGGGAAGTACCCTCGATAGATGTGATCTATACGTTGGAATTGTTAGGCCTTCCCTATACCGGACCTACTACTTTATTATACGATCCACCCAAAGAGCTGATGAAGTATGTGGCTTATTGCGAAAGTGTGGCCACCCCTTCTTACCTGTTAATAGAGAAAGAAGCCGATATAGATACCGCCTGTGAACGGTTACAATTTCCTCTTTTTATTAAACCGGCCAAGGCTGGTGACAGTTTGGGAATTGATGAACATTCACTGGTTCATAACAAAGAAGCGTTGATTCAAAAAGTGAAGTCAATCCTTCCTGAGTATCCGCAACTGCTGGCAGAAGAATATATTTCGGGACGCGAGTTTACGGTTTTGATCGCCGGCAATCCAGATGGAAAAACGGCTACCACCTTTAAGCCGGTAGAATACATATTTCCTTCAGGCTTTGCTTTCAAAACCTATTCCTTAAAAACATCAGAACTGCACCCGGATGCGAATATCCCCTGTACAGATCCGGTCATTGAAAAAGAATTGCGCGAATCCGCAGCCCGTATATTTAAAGGTTTCAATGGTGCCGGATATGCCCGCCTCGACTTTCGTTTAAATGAAAAGGGGCAACTGTTCTTTCTTGAGATCAATTTTACCTGTTCTGTTTTTTATAGTGATGGATATGAAGGATCGGCCGATTTTATCCTGAAATACGATGGGATCGGTCAGTCGGGTTTTCTCCAACATATGATCGCCGAAGGCATAGCTAGGCACCGTCGCACACTAAAAAATTATGCGATCAAAGGCAATGCGATCGCCGGCTATGGAATTTATGCAACCCGTAATATTCATCCCAAAGAAATCATCTTTAACGGTGAGGGGCGATCGCAACGCATCATTACCCGTCGTTTTGTAGAAGAGAACTGGTCTGATGAAGAGAAACAGGTGTTTGCCCGTTATGCATATCCTTTAAGTAATGAGGTATTTCTGCTATGGGATAATAATCCTTCCGAATGGGCACCACAGAATCATTGTTGTGAACCCAATACTTGCTACGACGGACTTAATGTTGTGGCTATCAGCCCTATAGAAAAAGGGCAGGAGCTAACCCTCGACTATGCCTCATTCCTGGATGAACATATGGAACCCTTTCAATGCCGTTGTAGTGCAGCCGGATGCCGGGGGATGATCTCGGGCATCCCCGGTAACTCGGTTACAAGCCGTGAAAAAAGCTGAACGGATTCAAAGGATCAGGCAATTTGTATGTTTCCGCACCTCCCCCTGTAATAAAATGGACTCTTTAAGTACTAACAGAATTCTTATATTCATATTCCTAAACTTTAACCAAAACCAATCTTATGTCAGACACATTTGAAAACGAAACCAGTACCGAAATAAAATACGGTAGCCTGAAAACACTTACAGTATTAACGTTTATCGGCTCTACGCTTGCATACCTGGGTAGTTGCTGGAGTTTTTTCAAGGCAGAATCGAGTGTTACCGAGATGGAAAAGAACATGGCTAACCCGGATATGCCGGATTTTGCCAAAAAAATGATGACACCCGAAGCGCTTGAAAACCTGAAGCTCCTTGCGGCCAATAAATGGCCTGTTTTTATCTTGGGCCTGATAGGAACCACACTATGTGTGGTTGGTGCCATACAGATGCGCAAGCTGAAAGCACAAGGGTATTATTTGTGGCTGATCGGTGAAACGCTTCCATTGATCACAACCCTGATCTTTATAAATGCTGCTGCACTGTTTTCGGGTTTCAATATTATCGGACCGATCATCTACGTACTGTTTGTTATTTTATATACCCTGCAAAGAAAATACCTGATCAATAAATAGACCTTCTCAGAAAAAGCAAAGCCGGTGAAACAAATTCACCGGCTTTTTATTTACCCTAAAACTTGCCATGAGACATTGTAGGAGCTGTTTACGCATGCTTCCTGTATGAGCGGTTGGTTTTTCATAGGATACCGCCCCCGTTTCTGGAAGGTTCTTGTTTGCTCTCTGCCGTTACTATCAACACTGTAAAAAAAGTAAAAACCCTTGATCTGGCTACCGGGTAAAACACCCCTTTTTTTGCGTATAAATACCCTTTCTCTGATGAGGCTTTTCCACGTTATCTTGCAGGGTTATTAAAATACAGGGCTGTTTACATGAAGACCATCGCCACACCGCATAAAATATTGGAATCTGTTTTTGGTTATCCCGCGTTCCGCCATAACCAGGAAGAGATCATTGACCAGTTGCTGAAAGGAAAAGATGCTGTAGTACTGATGCCCACAGGTGGCGGCAAAAGTCTTTGCTATCAGGTTCCTGCATTGTGTTTACCCGGGGTAACTATTGTGGTAAGCCCGTTGATCGCCTTAATGAAAGACCAGGTGGATGCTTTGGTATTGAGTGGGGTAAAAGCTGCTTTTTTAAACAGCACACAAAGCAGCGGCGAGCAAGCTGCCATTCTGCAACAGCTGCGTAGGAACGAATTGAAACTTTTATATGTAGCACCGGAAAGATTGGTAGGTGGCGAAATTCCTTTTCTGCGGTTTCTGCAGGAAATTCCCCTTTCATTATTTGCCATAGATGAAGCGCATTGTATCAGTCAATGGGGGCACGATTTCAGACCGGAGTATCGTGTACTAAGTCAGTTAAAAGAAGTATTTCCAGGCATACCTGTAATTGCTTTAACAGCTACAGCCGATTCGCTTACCAAAAACGATATCATACAGCAGCTGCATATCAAAGACTATCGTGTTTTTGAGAACAGTTTTAACCGGCCCAATATTGCATATTATATCAAACCCAAAAAAGGATATTTTGATGTCCTGATAGATTACCTGCATGCGCATCTTGATGACAGTGGTATCATTTACTGTTTAAGTCGTAACGCTACAGAAAAGCTGGCAGAAGATCTGAGGGAAGAAGGATTTAGTGCTGCTGCCTATCATGCAGGATTAGAAAAAAATACCCGCGACGAAAGACAGGATCTGTTTCTGAAAGATGATATCAAGATCATGGTGGCCACCATAGCTTTTGGGATGGGGATCAATAAAAGTAATGTGCGTTTTGTAGTGCATGCCGATCTTCCAAAAAATATTGAAGGCTATTACCAGGAAACCGGAAGGGCGGGGCGTGATGGATTACCTAGTGAAGCTATTTTATTTTTTGGAGCTGGTGATGTAATGAAACTGAAAGGATTTGCACAGGTAGAAGGCAATCCTGAGCAGACAAAAATATTATTGAAGAAGCTAGACCAGATGGTACAGCTCTGCGAAACCAAGAACTGCCGCAGAAAATACCTGCTCAATTATTTTGGTGAAACCGCGCCTGATTACTGTGGCAATTGTGATACCTGTTTAACCAAGCCCGAATTACAGGACAGTACGATTATTGCGCAAAAAATACTGAGTGCAGTATATCGGATCAAACAAAGTTTTGGTGCAGGTTATGTGGTAGATGTTTTACGGGGCAGCAACAGTGAAAAGATCAGGGAGGAACATAAAAGTTTATCTGTGTATGGTATCGGCAAAGACAAGGCTAAGGAAGAGTGGATGCATTACACCAAAGAGCTGATCCATTATGGATACCTCAAACCCAGCGATGGCCAGTATCCTGTTTTGCACTTAACAGAGAAAAGTAAGGATGTATTATTCAAGGGAGAGAAAGTATATCTCTCTGCACCCGTACAGGTTACGATTGCCAAAGAGCCGGTGATCTATCAGCAGCACGATTATCAGAAACCCTTATTTGAAGAACTTAAAAAACTGCGTAACCGCATTGCCCATGAAGAGAATGTGCCGGCTTACCTGATCTTCAGCGACAGTACTTTATTGGATCTGGCTACTTATCTACCCTTATCGCACGATGACCTTCCGAAGATCTCCGGTTTTGGTGCGTTTAAAATAGAAAAATACGGAAGGCCATTTCTGGAACTGATACAGGAGTATTGTCTTGAGCACCAACTCAGCACACAGATAGAATTAAAGCATCCAAAGAAATTAAGGCGTACAGGTGTACCCAAAGAAAGATCTTCTGATACCAAGCGTGCCAGTTATGAAATGTACCGGGCAGGAAACAGTATTTCAGATATTGCAGAACAGCGACAGCTGGCGGTTACCACTATTGAAACCCATCTCAGTTATTATATCACTACCGGCGAATTGGATATTCATGAATTTGTTCCGGAAGACAAACAGGAGTTGATTGCTGCTGCGATTACGAAGTACGGAAGGTTAAGTCTAAAGCAATTAAAAGATAATTTACCCGAAGAGATCAGTTATGGGGAGATCAGGATGATGGCGGCGTACAGCGGTCGCTAAGCGTTCAGGTCGCTTTGAGCACCCCGACCGCTGGCAAAAGTAAGTGCCCTCAACTCCGCCCAGGAAAACTCAGAACCCGGCAGCATAAAACCACAATGACCACCATAGTTGGTTACCTGCAGAAACAGGTTTTCATTTTGTGAAGCTTCTTCATACACAAAACATTCAGGTGATAAAAACGTATCATTCTTTGCCTGAACGATTAAGGAGGGCACTTTAATATTTGGCAATAATGGCTTTACGCTGGCTTTTGTATAAAAATCATAGGCATCAGCAAATCCATGCAGCGGTGCGGTGTAGCGGTTATCAAAGTCAACAAAGTGTTTGATCTTTTCATATCCTTCATAACTAAGCTGATCCGGAAAGATCTTTTCTTTCTGTTTGATCTTTTCTCCCAGTTTTTTCAGGAACCGGCTGCTGTAGATCTTATTGGTGGATTGAGATAAGATCTTTACACTGCTAAGCAGATCGCAGGGAACAGAAAAGGCGATCACTTTTTTTATTGCTGCAGGCACCTGGTCAGGAAATTCAGCCACTGCGCGCAAACTTAAACTGCCCCCCATACTGAATCCTGTAAGCACGATCTCATCGTATCCGAAGTTTTTGATCGCATAGTCAATCACAAATCGCAGGTCGTTGGCATCGCCATGGTGATAGAAACGGGCCAGCCGGTTCATCTCGCCACTGCAGCTTCTGCAATTCCAGCCCAATGCATCATATCCGTTCTCTGTAAACAGTTTTGCCATTCCCAATACATAATGCCTGTGCGAATCTCCTTCCAGGCCATGGGTAATAATGATCAGTTTCTTTTTTTTATGTGTTGCAAAAGACCAGTCCAGATCTACAAAATCACCATCCGGCAGCTCAAGTCTTTCTCTCTGATTATAATCAAATTTAATTTTCCTGAACAGGCTTGGATAAATGGTTTGTATATGACCATTGAACTGCCAGGGAGATGTTTTATAATCTGGTGTAGAAAGTATGGGCATGTGAGGCGGTTGGCTGCAAATGTAAAACGAATCCCATTTCAAATGTTTACGGGATTGAAAACTTGTTTTAACTTCATTCTATGCCGCAAAGCAAATACCTCAGATATTTAAAGGTTTTCTCGCTGTTTAATACCAAACGTACCCGGGATATTTTTCAGGTAAACCCAACCGTTTTACCCAAAAGGGAAGAAGCCATAGCAACCAAACTCACGGTTTTTGATTATGCGGCTGATTATGTAGATGAGAAACCTTTGGAGAGTATTGCTGATGCTTATCCGTATAAGGACAGCAATAGTACCACCTGGATCAATGTAGATGGGATCCGAAAAAAAGATATTGAAGCGATCTGTCTGCATTTTAACATCCATCCACTGATCATAGAAGATATATTGAGTGTAGGCCAGCGGCCTAAAATGGACGAAATGGATCCGGTTCTTTTCTGTTTGTTGAACATGCTTTATTTCAACGAAAGAACCGGTGCTGTGGAAACTGAGCAGATCGGTATTGTACTCGGTAAAGGATTTGTGATCTCATTTCAGGAAGACGGCACCAGAGATGTATTTGATTCGATCAGGGAAAAACTGCGGAATAATATCAGCAAACTGAGACAAAGCGGCCCCGACTATTTATGTTATGCATTGCTGGATATGATCGTTGATCATTATTATGTGGTAATGGAAAAACTTGGAGAGCGTATTGAAATGCTGGAAGAAAAGATCATCCGCAGCAGTAATACCCGTTCATTAGCCGAGATCAACAGTTTACGTAAGGAGCTGATAGTGCTAAAAAGAAATGTAAGTCCTGTACGTGATCTGGTGAATGGTTTTATCCGTAGCGATAGTGAATTGCTGCAGGACAGGACGATGAAGTATTTTAAAGACATCTATGACCATATCATACAGGCGAATGAGTTGGCAGAGAACTATCGGGATATGATGATGAACTTACAGGATCTCTACCTTAGTAATGTAAACCTGAAAATGAATGAGGTAATGAAAGTGATGGCCGTGGTAACCTGTTTATTAGCACCTGCTACCGTTATTGGAGGCATATTCGGAATGAACTTTGATAAACTCCCCTACATACATCACCCATACGGTTTCTTTATTGCTGTGGGTTTGATGGTGATCGTTCCTATCTGGATGATCTTTGCATTCCGCAAAAGAGGTTGGTTTTAACTACCCCACTTAAACAGGCGGGTCTCTCCTATAATTGTGTTGAAAATATTAAATAAAAAGGGCCGCTCGATGTGAGCGGCCCTTAGTGTTACAGTTGAGCTTAAGAATATTACGCCAATACTACCCTCTTGCTTTGATCAACTGTACCACTTTACGTTGAGTACCCTGTATCAGTTCAGCGTAGTAAGTACCGCTGCTGTAATTATGACCTATCTGGATCGTGCTGTTGGATCCGATCTGTGATTTCGCATCGATCACTCTGCCTCTTCCGTCCATTACTCTCATATTTACCGGTGTAGCATATTTGCTCTCCAGTTTCAATGTGAAGTATGTAGTACTTGGATTTGGCATCACCGTGATCTTCAGTTCCTCTTCTGTGGTAACGCCCGCTTCTTTGCTCTCTACCGTTGCATTGGTAGCCGTAGCCGCTGCGTTTACACTATAGCTCGGTACAGGTGAACTGCAATCATAGCTGTTCCAGATAACCGTATTACCCTTGCTCTCTACTTCTTCTGCAATGAACAGTCCGGTCATATACACATCATCATTACAACTGGCCGCTGTATGGGCTCTGTGGTCGCAATCATTGTGGTCATGGCCTCTGTGTTTACAGTTCCTCGCATCATGCGCTTTATGGTCGCAGCTGTCGTGGTTATCATCATCACAGTCAGTTGCTGTTACCCTTAGTTTACCATCAGGCATAATGATATTGGCGATCACTTTGGTGTCTCCACCTTTTACCGTGAACTTCTCCTCATCATTTCTAAGGTCGCCCATGTAGAACGTTACCTTGTTCGCCTCTGGGTTTACCAATACCTGACTGCCGAAGCTTACATATCCACTCATCCGCACACTGGTGTTCGGTGCAAATCGGATATAGCTATAGTCGTTGTTCTTAGCACCTCTGTCGGCCGACAGGTTGTCGATATTCAGTACCGATGAAGTAAACCGGATGCTCGCTCCCTCTTCCAGACGGATGCTGCCAAACGTACTGGCTGTTACTGTTACACTCACGCCCTTCTTAACTGTAAGGTTCTTGTAGCTACCGGTTAAGGTTGCATTGTTTACAGAAGCCGTATAACTAGGTAAGTTATTCGTGGTGGCTGTATTGTACTGCATCGTTGGCAGGGTTACGTTTGCCAATCCGATGATCTGGGTTGGGATCACGATACCTGAACCATCTTTATCGATCTTAGGTGATTTCACAAAAGCGCCAGGTCCGTTAACCGATGTATAGGCATTGAACTCAGCTTCTCCTTTCGCCGTCATCACACCTACGCTTCCGGTCTGTACCTTGTTGTATTTGCCCAGTTCCACTTCTTTGTATGCAAGGATCGTATAGTTGCCTGCCAGATTTTGTTTCTGGTAGTTGTACGATGCTGCAAACTCACTGATACAACCGGTGTTTGTTGCTTTAACAAACACTTTGTAGATACCATCTGCATTGGTCAGTCCCAACACCAGATCCGCATTGGCGATAAAGCTGCCAGGCGTTGAACCTGAAGTCCAACTGTACGTTGCCGGGTTGATGTTTGACGAAGCGGTTAAGGTTGTTTTATTACAGAACGCATCTGCATTGCTGCTTACAAAGCTTGCTACCGGTAATGGGTTGATCGTAACCTTTGTGCTGCATACACTCACGTTGCCGTGGGTATCGGTTACTGTCCAGGTGATCGTAGATACACCTACCGCAAATACTCCGCTGGCATTATTGCCTGATCCACTTCTTGTAGTGGCTCCGGTTACAGCGTATGTGGTGCTGAGGATACCGCAGTTATCACCGGCCGTAAGCGCGTTGATCGTATAAGTGGTTACTCCGCCATAATTGGCACAGAACACTACATCCGGTGCACAGGCGATCACTGGTTTTTCATTATCTGTTACCACGATGGTCTGGGTTACAGGTACACCTATGTTACCATGGATATCCGTTACTGTCCAGCTGATCGTTGTGGTTCCTACAGGATAAAGATCTGTCAATGCCAAAGCATCGCTTCTCAAACCTGACGGTGCACCTACACTACAATTATCTGCAGCAGTTGCGCTTACCACTAATGTGGCTCCGCATTTACCTGGGTCATTGTTTACCGACTTATTACCATTGCTGGTGATAACTGGTTTTTCATTGTCTGTTACCTCGATGGTCTGGGTAACCGGTACTGCATTGTTACCATGCACATCTGTTACAGTCCAGGTGATCGTTGTGGTACCTACCGGGTAAGGATCGCTTAATGGTTTGTTATCGCTTCTCACTCCTGACGGTGCGCCTACTCCGCAATTATCAGCTGCACTCGCACTTACCACTACGGCTGCTCCGCATTTACCTGCATCGTTGCTTACCGACTTATCTCCATTGGTTGTGATCACAGGGATCGTATTATCCGTTACAATGATCGTTTGGGTAACCGGTAAGGCTGCATTACCATTATTATCCGTTACTGTCCATGTAATAGTAGTTGTGCCTACAGGATACTCGGCAGTCAGGGCTTTATTATCACTTCTTACACCTGTTGGTACGCCTACTCCACAATTATCTGTGGCACTTGCACTAACACTTACCTGAGCACCACATTTACCCAAATCATTGTTTACGGATTGATCTCCATTGCTGGTGATAACCGGTTTAATATTATCCACAACCGTTACCTGTGCATTTGCCGATGCTGTATTACCATTTACATCTGTAACTGTTAATACAACCGAACCTGCCCCTCCTGAATTTGTTTCAATGATGGCCTTAAAGGTTATTGCTCCCCTATCACCACCATCACAATTTGCAAGAGCAAGTACGATTTCATTGGTACCAACCACGAACAAACTTGATGCATTGGTATTGGTTATATTATCATAGGAGTGATACCCTACTCCGCCATTAACATTGGCACCAGTTGAATTTAAAACAACCCTGTCCGGAACTAAGCCATTGAAATTAGAATTAGCCATATCGCCTTGATATGCAACAGCCACCCCATTTATAAAGATCTGAACCCCATTATCCATCGCAGCCAATAAAGTTGCCTTTATTCCTGACACCGAACTCAGGTTAAAAGTTTTTCTAAAGAACCTTACGCCATTCAGTCCATACATTCCCATTGTACCCGGAATTGGTGTTACGGAATACGCATACATAGTAGGAGCAATGCTATAAGAACCAACAGTAGGCATTGGTGAAGAAACGCCGTTCCAAACCTGTGTTTGACAATAATTCCCTGTAGAATAAGTAGTACTACTCTCTGCCCAGGTATCATCTGAAACAATGGTTTGTGTATTGGTTGAAACAGCCCCTGTTATATCTGCACAGGTAAAGCTGCTTTGTGAAATACTCATTGTAGCTATACCACAATTGTCTGAAGAGCCTCCATCAACCATAGCCGGTGTGATGCTTGCATTACCATTGGCATCCAACTGAATAGTGATATTCTTAGTGATCACTATTGGGGCTATCTTATCTTCTACTGTTACTATCGCTGTTCCGGTTGACACATTATTATGAATGTCTGTGACCGTTAAGGTGACGGTATTGGGTCCTACATTGCTGCAATCAAATGTTGTTTTATCCAGACTGTAGGATGTAATACCACAATTATCTTTTGAACCATTGTCAACGTCTGCCACAGTGATACTTGCCTTACCCGTAGCATTTAACTGAATCGTTATTGGCTTCGTAATAACAATTGGTAATTCATCGTCTGTAACAGTTACTGTGAATGTTGCTACTGAAGTACCCACTGCATTTGTAGCCGTTGCTACAACATCAGTTGAACCAATCGGGAAGAAACTGTTTGGTTGTATTGAATACGTAATTACTGAAGCAGGGATACCTGTGTTATCAGTAGCTGCATAACTTACCATCGCTCCACACTTACCCGCATCATTGCTAACAGAAATATTCTGAGGCGCAACAATTACCGGTTTTAAACCCGATACCGTTACATTGAACGAACAGCTCGCAGTTAATCCCGCAGCATCTGTTGCTGTATACGTAACTTTTGTAGTTCCAATCCCGAATGTTGATCCGCTGGCTAAACCTTCCGTTAACTCAGTGGTTACTCCGGAACAATTATCTGTTCCAACAGGTGTAGCATAAGTAACTACTGCTCCAGCAGCACTGCTGGCAAATACACTCATATCACCAGGACAAACTATTGATGGTGGTGTTGCATCTATTACAGTAACTTTTTGCGCACATGTTGACGAATTGCCCGCCGCATCAATTGCAGTCCAGATAACATTCGTATTTCCTACAGGATAAATACCTGATGCATCACTAGTGCCATTAAAACTATTCGTAACAGAAATTTGATTGCCAAACCATTTATTATATAAATAATTTACCACATTACTTTCTGAAACAGGAAGACTGTTCTGAAAATAAATGAACTCTCCCAATTTCATATTCGCATATTCATTCGCATCACTCTTTCCAATATATAGGTGGTTATTACCTATTTGAACATTAAATGTATTGTTGGTAGATGTTCCAAGGTTTTGGAGTACTCCGTTATTGTCTTTATATAAAGTGAATGACCTCAGATTACCCCCTATAATTGAACAAGCCATAATATAATTCGTACCGAATGTAAGACTCTGTTCTACATTGGCATTGTCATTACCTGTTTGGAAATGATATACATTACTAGACTTAAATCCACTCTGTTCCAAAGCCAAACCCATATCCCTACTATGATGGTCAAGTATAGATGCCCACTGAGTACCAGCCGCTACTACCTGAACCGCCAGATAAATGAAGGAATTGCCATTTGTAGAGAATGGAGCGTTCACGATTGTACGATTGTTATTGTATCGTACAGCCGGTCTCCCATTAATACTTGATGTTTCAAAAGTTGCATTAGTAGTCAATGATCGATTATAACCAGATATATCCGATAGAATTCCATTCATATTCGCACCATTGGCAACATTATACCTTGTTGCATCCATCCAAAGCATCAAATTCGAATTATTAGATGCAAATGGTGCCGCGGGATAAGAGCCACCACAATTATCAGAAACGGTTGGTTTGGGTACTACAACATTGGCATTGCAATTATTTGCATTAGCATTCACGGTAATATTTGCTGCACAAACAATAGTTGGAGGCGTTACATCCTTCACCGTTACTGTAAATGAACAAGTTGACGAACCTACTGCGTTGCTAGCTATAGCCGTTACGGTTGTTGTACCTAAGGCAAATGTGCCGCCAGAAGGAATTGAATAAGATATTGTTGATGCAGGCACACCGGTTGATTCGGTTGCTTCATAAGTTACAACTGCACTGCACTGACCCGGATCATTGTTTACCGTAATATTACCAGGAGATACAATCACCGGAGCTAAACCGCTAACTGTAACCGCAAATGAACAGCTCGCAGTTAATCCCGCACCATCCGTAACCGTATAAGTTACATGCGTTGTTCCAATCGGGAAGGTAGCACCACTTGCTAACCCTGAAGTCAAAACAGTGGTTACTCCTGAACAATTATCTGTTCCAACAGGTGTAGCATAAGTTACTACTGCTCCCGCAGCACTGCTTGCAATTACACTCATATCACCAGGACAAACTATTGATGGTGGTGTTACATCTGAAACGGTAATCACTACAATATCGGTTGAAAGAATTCCCCAGTTGTCTTTTACTGTTAAGCTAACCGTATGTGTACCTAAGCTAAAGCTCTTAGACAAAGTAACACCAGTGCCTAATATAGTTGATCCTTCTTTCCATGTATAAGAAAGTGTATTTAATCCATCTGCATCTGTTGTTGCACTTCCATCAAGTGTAACCGTACCAGAACAATTGCTGCCTGCATTTACACTGATATCTGATCCTGCATTGGCAACCGGTGCCGAATTACATGGTGCGCTGTTTGGCAGATCCAGATCATGCACTGCATATGCATTCAATACAGCTCTGTTGGGTTCTGCTCCATCATTAGCCAGGAAGCTAACCACGGTGCTGGTTGACGTTGCCGTAAACTCAACAATCAGATTTTTAGCTGCAGGAATCCAGTTAGCGAAATGATAGGTTTGTCCGTTAACCGTTATGTTAATATTGTTACCAGTACTGTTTACATCGTTGCTGTACAGCAATTGTAAACGATAGCGGTGACAAGGTGTTAATCCGCCAATAGTAAGGGTTGACAGATTACCATTTGGCTGGAATACCAGGGCATTCAATAATTGTTGCAATAAACTTCCGGGCACACAATCTGCACAGAATGCACCGCCTCCATTAGCAAAATTGGTAAGATTAGCGGGGCTGTTTGAGAAGCATACACCATTTATCTGTACCGGTGCTGCGTTGGCACCCAGGTTATTGGCAGAAACCAGTGCCCCTTCGTTTTTAATATCTGTATCAGAAAGTAAGGTATTGAACGATACTGTGTTTGGCTGATAGCTAACAGTAACCGTTTGTGTTGCCGTATTGATATTGTTATATGTATCAGTAACGGTCCAGGTTACAGTGGTTGTACCTACTGGAAATTGTGCAGGTGCATCATTGGTAACACTGAGTATACCGCAATTATCCGAAGTAACCGGTGTTCCTAAAGTAACATTCGGTGCCACACAACTACTATTGGCAACAGCTGTTACATTTGCCGGTGCTGTTATGGAAGGAAGAATATTATCTATTACAGTTACAACAGCGGTACCAGTTGATACATTTCCACTTTTATCTGTAACGGTAAGGGTAACAGTATTTGGACCAAAGTCTGCGCAGCTGAAATTGGTTTTTGAAACAACTATGCTGGCAATTCCGCAATTATCAGAACTTCCGTTATCTACCTGCGCTTCAGTTATAGTGGCAGCACCGTTTGCATCAAGGCTTACGGTAACCGGTTGGGTACTTACTACCGGCAGAGTTACATCAGGCGTGTTAATAATGGTTATAGATTGTGCCGTTGTTGCACAACCACTGGCCGCCTTTACAACGATACTATAAGTGCCGGGAGCCAATCCACTGAATATATTAGCAGATTGATAGGTTGCACCACCATTACTGGAATATTGATAAGGTAATGATCCTCCGGTAGCAGTAACCGTAATGGACCCATCATTATTTCCGGCACAGCTAACATCTGTTTTTATTATACCTGCATTAGGTAATGCATTCACTGTTACACTGGCAGTTGATACGCTACCGCATGTGCTTGTAAAGGTTATGGTAACTGTTCCTGCAGAAATACCCGTAACTAAACCAGATGCATTGATAGTAGCTATAGCTGTATTACTACTTGACCATGTACCACTATTCGCATTGGCTAATTGTGTTGTAGCACTTACACAAATAGTAGTTGAACCGGTAACAGGAAAGTTCGTTGTGGTAAATACAGAACAGGTTCCACTGGTATTGCCCGCAACATAGTTAGAGCTTGCACCCGTTAAACCAAAATTGGTAAGCGTACCGTTAAAACCATTGCCGCTTGCATCAGATGCCACAGTAATATTTGCGATACCTGTATTAGTACCATTCACAAAACCATTATCTAAATGATACAATGCCACCAATCCGGTTTGGCCGGCAGCAGCAAGATTACAGTTCATATTATTCTGAATTTCGCTCTGACAAAGTGCGCGATTCCAGAAACGAACCTCATCTATGCTTCCACCAAAAGGCCATGAATTATCATCCGATGTAAGACCTACCCTGAAATTCTGTAGGGTAGCCGGATTAACAACAGCATTTGTTGAACCCACCGGAAGCCCATTGATATATAATTTCTGGCCACTTGCATCACCGGTTACGGCAATATGCGTCCAGGTATTTACAGGAACCGTTGGTCCGGTAATCACCTGACCATACCCATTCCAAAGAACAATATTAGCGCCGGTTAGGAAAATGTTCCAACCTGTTGTAGATGTACGCTTACCTAAAATATGCTGGAAATTGATACCTACAGATTTAGGGTTGATCCAACACTCTGCAGTATAGTTTACTGTATTGAATGCCGCATTTGCAGGAACATTAATAAAATCATTTGCGCCATCAAAATTCAAAGCAGTTGCAGGGGCATTGATGGAAACAGAAGTAGTTGCTGTTACCGTACAGCTTGAAATTCCATTTGTTCCGGTAACGGTATACGTTCCGGCATTGGCTGCGCTTGCAGTTGAAATGGTCGGATTCTGAGTAGATGAAGTAAAGCTGTTTGGACCGGCCCATGAATACGTTGTTACATTCGTACCTGATGCGGTTAAATTGATTGAACCACCCGCATTTACCGGACTATTGCTTCCGGCAGATATAGCAGGCGTTGTAAATACTGAACAGGTTCCGCCAATCTGGCCCGCAACAAAGTTTGAGGTATTACCTGTTTTTGTAAACCCAACTAATGTTCCGGTATTATTATTTGCACTGGCATCCGTTAAGGTAGTAATGGATGTATTATCACTACCAACATTGCCCTGATTAAATTTATAGTAAGCTGCTATTCCAGTTGCACCTGCAGCAGATAGTTCACAATCTTTTGTAGATGCAATCTCACAGGCAGGAAGTGCCCTGTTCCAGATCCTCAATTCGTCCATGCTTCCGTTAAATGTATTACACAGACAATTGATAGGATTCTGTCGCCCGATATTCACAGGGCCGTTATCCTGTGTATATGTTACGTTAGCTGTACCGGAAGCAACACCATTAATATAGAATGTCATTACCCCACCCGTTAATGTAATAGCCACATGATTCCACACTCCCGGAGAAAGGGTGCCTGTTGAATGTACCCATGCACCTGTATTGCGATTGTAAAAATCTATTTTATTTGGCGCAAAGCCCGGGTTACTGCAATTAATCTGCAGTAAGTAATCATAATCACCTTTATCAATAATTGTATTATCCGTTCCGGTATAATTTACCCATGCTTCTATAGTAAAATCTGAACCGAGATTCAATGAACTGCTATGCGGCACACTGATATAGTTTCCTGATAAGGGAGTTGATTTTACAAAATTTAAAGCACCTGCAGGCGTTAATAAATTCGTAATGGTTACAAAACCGTTTCCGGTATTTAAAGAAGAAGAAACAAAAGTACCCGTATACAAATTACCGCCACCGCCACCGGCGCCTACACGGGTATTACCACCGCCACCACCGGAATATCCACCACCGCCGCCGGCATTGGCTTCATAGTTTGAGTGCGTAGCAGCACCACCGCCACCACCAAAACCTCCTGGTGTATTTACGGTTTCGCCGCCAAAATAATCTCTGTTCACGCCGCCCAAACCACCATTTAGGTAGCTAATACCGGGATCTCCGGCATAAGAACCTCCGCCTGCACCGTTTCCAGTGTACCCACCGCCGCCGGCTCCACCACTTCCTGGTCTGGTTCCACCACCACCATTAACACCACCTAAACCTGCCTGTGACCAGCTTTGGGCATATCCAATACCATTTGCGCCACTGGTTATATTATATTCAGGAGCATCTATTCCGTTTAAAACAGGAGAACCCCATGAAGCATTTCCCTGCGCGGCACCACCACCACCACCACTGATTAGGATGGGCGTATTTGTAGTTTGATTAATAACGAAAGATCCGCCTCCGCCGCCGCCAACATAACCGGGAGCAGCAAACTCAGCATAACCACCTCTTTGTCCCACAAGTATGTTCAGTACGGTACCCGCTGTAAGATTTAACTGAGTTACAATTATCCTTCCTCTACCGCCTGTTGCACTAGGCGTAGAACCTCCCTGTGCACCTGCTGCGGTAATTGAGTAAGTTCCGTTTGCAGGAACAACCCACTGTTGTATACCCGAACCGGTAATGGTTACCTTGCCTGCAAGCGTAGTGGAAGTATATGCCGAATTCACCTGTGTCTGCGACGGACCCGAAATACCGGATGCGCCGGCATTGGTAAAACTATACGTTTGGCCAATAACGCCGAGAACGGGGAAAGTCAGTAACATTATACATAACATACTGTATAAATGTCTGAAGGGGTTATGCTTAATCATATAAAAAAATTAAATAAAGACTTAAATAGGTTTTCGTAGGATACCGGCAGGATAACCTGCTTGATAAATCAATTAATTATTGATCTGATATAATTGAGGATAAGCTTTCAGTGCATTTTTCTTCTCGTCTGTAAACAGCGTATAATCTGCCCCTGAAATGGTAAAGAAAACAGATTTTATTCCTGTAGTTGCCACCGTTGGCAGAGTTAGCCCGTTTAGAGAAACAATGGTTTGATTCCATGCCTGGAACGCTGTAATAAAAGCATTCAGGTCAGAAGTGGCGTCGCCGCTATTGGCCATAACAGGAAAATCACAAGGAACCGTGTAGGTAGTTGTATCGTTTCCTAAGTTAACAACGCTGTATTTGCATTGGGCATTCAGCGCAGTACCTGCCAAACACATAAAAGAAGTAAGGCATGCGGTTAATACGAATTGCTTGAGTAGC
Organism: Chitinophagaceae bacterium; assembly: GCA_947455605.1. Taxonomy (GTDB): domain Bacteria; phylum Bacteroidota; class Bacteroidia; order Chitinophagales; family Chitinophagaceae; genus Sediminibacterium. The sequence goes on along the minus strand of CANGOX010000004.1, from coordinate 13,985 downwards.
ATTTTTTTCATAATAATCAGTTTTGGTTGTATGCATATAAATAAATACCTGCAGACAGCACACAAAGCCTGCAGACAGGTAACAACGGATAATTGGATACGGATGGTTGGATTTAGGGGGATGCTCGAGTACCTGTAGTTATCAGAATACAAGAGTTATGTTGATCATCTACAATGGCTTGTAGATAATCACACTGTTAAAATAGAAAAGGCGCCAACGTTTTTTTAACAAATGGTACCAACTGCAATAAAAAGGTTACCAAATGCAAAAGACATCAACCCATTTTCTGGCGGGCAGAAGTATTGGGGAAATTGAGGGAGAAAACAGTACCGTTATCGGTGGTATAAGCAAACTTGCCTCTGAGCTGCCGGGTAAGTTCTTTAATAATGCGAAAACCCAATGAACCGGATTTTTCAGGATCAAACCCTTCTGGCAAACCAATGCCATTATCCCTGATGGTTAATGTATACTGATCATCGGTTCCGGAAGTAAAATTGATCTGCAGTTTTCCCGATAGGGTGTTCGTGAACGCATACTTGAGTGCATTGGTGATGGCTTCATTTAAGATCAGTCCCACCGGTACGGCAGATTCCATATCCAAACGGATCCCATCCGGTTGTGTGGTACATTCCATGTGTATATGATTGGCGGCATACACCATTTTCAGGTCGGCAAACAAGGCATTGATGTATTCTTCCAGCGGAATAGACGCGATATCTTCAAAACCATACAGTTTCTGGTGTATGAGCGAGATGGCTTTAACTCTTTTGTGGCTGTCGCGCAGGGCATCCATCGCTTTCTCATCAGTCAATGAATTGGCCTGCAGGTTCAATAAACTCGAAATGATCTGGAGGTTGTTCTTCACACGATGGTTGATCTCGCGGATCAACGTATCTTTTTCTTCAGATTGTTTCTGGATGATGCGTTTCTGCTTTTCCAGTTCCACATTCTTTCTTCCCATGGTGCGGTTAGAAGCCACCATCACAATCCCAAGTACCAATAGTATGACCGTAATGATCAGAATGGCCACGGACCGGTTCTGCAAACCTACATTGGATTGTTTCAATGCAAGGTTCTCTTTGGCTTTCTTTTCGGTTTCATATTTGATCTCCACGTCTTTCTGCTGCAGCTTCAGCCGGCTTTCTACATTGGCAATGCTTTTCTCTTTATTATCATTGAAAACACTGTCGTTCCAGTTTTTATACTGCTCAAAAAAGCGAAGTGCATCTGCGGAGCGGTTATTCTTTTTAGCCACTTCATATAATACCTGGTTGGCATCGCGGAGAAAGAGTTTGGTTTTATAGGCCGTTGCCAGTTGCAATAACTGCTTGGCTGCATTCTCTGCCTTACCGCTTTCACTTTTTTTTATATAAAGTTTGGCCAGTGCAGATAGCGGTATCAGTTTATTGTCTTTGGTACCAATACTGTCGAGTATTTTAAAACCCTCTTTCAACAGTTTTTCGGCCTCATCATAATTACCCAGACCGGAATAGACTTCGCCCAGGTCTGAGGCTACGGTTCCATACACATAAGCGCGGTCGTTCTTCTTATGGATATTTTCCAGTGAAAGTCTGGCTGCTTTTTCAGCTTCGGTTTTGTTACCTGCCAGCATCTGTTCTTTGGCAATATTGGAAAAGATCATGCCCACATATTGCCAGTTACCCATGGCAGTTTCTTCTTTTAAGGCTTTTTCGTAGTAGGGAAGGGTAACGCTGATGCTGCGGCCCGCATCCGAATACGCTTCTGCCAGATTATTGGCAAGCGTGGCGATCATTTCGGGAGTTTTATACGCTTCTGCAACCTGTAACCCTTCGAGATAATATTTGATGGCTTTATCAAAATCGCCCTTATCCTGGTACATACCCGCAATAAGACTCAGCAAATGCGCATGCACATATCCGCTATTGGCTTTTTTAGCATATTCGATGGCTATACCATACTGGTCTAGGGTTTCAGACAGTTTCTGTTCCAGTACCCGGGCAAATCCCTTGATCTGGTAAGCTTCTGCCAGGCGTAAATAATTATCGGTACCGGCGGCGATACGGATAATTTCATCAGCCAGTTTTTCAGATTCTTTGTGATCGGTAAAACGCAGTTCCCAACCCAACATGCTCAGCAATCGGGTTTTGGCAGTGTCTGATTGTGCATTTTTGATCTGTTCCTTAAGATTAGCCACATTTAGCGGAACATATTGAGCCTGCAATTTAGATGTTGAGAAGAAATGAACAAGTATCCAAACCACACATACTAATGTCTTCCGAAAAGATCCTCTTCGTTCACCGGCAAAAAAACAGCACCGGGCATCGGTTATTGCTAACAATGCCTTTCTCATCTCAACAAATATCGGGAAAGCTATTACACCCATAAATATTAGGTACCAAATGCAGGAAAACGGGTACGATAAGGGATTTTCGGGGCTAAAACTTATAGAACCCGGTTAATTCTTGCTAAAAAATCGTCTTTACAGTTACGGCTCAGGGGAATTTCTTTGCCATTGATCATAAGTTCTGAATGCGAAAAGGATTCTACCTTATTAATATTTACAATATACGATTTATGTACCTGTATGAACTGGTCGCTGGGGATGTTTTCGAGAAAATCTTTAAAACTGGAACGCACAATATATTTTCCTTTTTCGGTTACAATAAACATATAGTTATGCTCCGATTCCAGCCAGCAGATATCTGAGATCTTTACTTTGATGAAGTTCTTATCCGTTTTTACAAAAATGCTGTCATCCACTTTCAGTCCGGCATCTGCACTTCTAGCCTGCCCGCCCCTTGCCGCATGGTTGGCCAATGCTACTTCAATGGAAGTAAATAGATCCTCCGAATCAAAAGGCTTTACCAGATAACCGCTGGGTAAGGTGGCTGAGGCGGTATTTACGGTTTGCTTATCAGAATGGGAAGTGATGAAAATAAAAGGGACCTTATACTTATCCTTTAAAAGTTGCGCAAGATCGATCCCTGTTTTTGAACCGCTGAGGTTAATGTCAACCAGAACCAAATCGGGTATTTGGGTATCCATAATAGCAACGGCATCGTTAAAACCCATGGCATTGGGTAATAATTCATAACCCATACGGGTTAACATATCCACCATATCCATAGCAACCAATGACTCGTCTTCAACAACGAGGATCCTACAAACCTCCATGCAAATTAGTTTTGGCGTAAACAGCCGGCATATTGGGATAATGCCTTAGTTCCGCATAATATTATAACTAATTCGCTAAACAAGTGAGCTAACCTGCTGATTATTAGCATTTTTTAATCAATCATTAATCTTTAGGGCTTTGTAAAACCTTTTCAGTTCATTGATTTCATCCTGGGAGATCTGTTCGCGGTTGTTGTATTTGAGTTGTAGATATAATACCCGCTTATGTTCGGGATATTTGGAAAGGATTGATTCGATGAGTTTACCCGCTTCGGCACCTTTTTCATAAACAGATGCTGCCACTATGGGCTCTTCCGATTTATATCGGGTGGGCATTTTCAAAATAATTGCTTCCAAAGTACCCAGCCAGTTCTGGGGCATGTCTTTTACTTTCTTTGCTTTGGATAACAAACCCTCCAGTTGTTTTTTACTCAGGCTGCCCCGTTCCTCATACTGATGCATAAGGCTCATTACAAACAACGCGTTAGGGTTATAGGTATAACAGGCGTCGAGTATCTTGCCAATAATATCAATACCGGATTTTTTCTGATACATGTTTCTAGCGGGTATACTGCAATACTACAGAAAACATATAAGGTAGGCCAGTGAACATTGAATTACTTCAACAGGGCCAGCACGAAAAATACCATTGTACCTATTACATTGGCCAGCAGTATGGCTTGCTGGTATAAAGGTCTTTTCGGGAAGGGTACGCCAGCATCAAAAGGGTCAAATACCAATGCCAATCCGGCAAACATAGCAGCGTCTGCAAATTTACCCATACAGGCAAAAGTGATGCCGGCGATCAGAAAACCGATATAACCGAACCGGTTAATGTTTTTGGGAATGGTACGGGGTTTAGTGATTTCTTTTACCATTGTGCTTTTTTAACATAGGTAGCTGCACCGGCAAAATCATTACAATGATCTGTGATTTTTATTTGTAGAGCCCTTTTCGCTGTGAATCTTCCAGATATAAGTTTAAGAAAATCTTCTGCTCTGTTCTTACAGATCGAACATTAACTGAGCCATCAGGGTGTCGGTTATCGGCATATCCGGATTGTTCAAAACCTAAACTCAGCTTATCAAAGAGATGCACGGTAAGGCGCGGCTCCAGGATGCCAATAAAATTATTTCCCGAGATCCCCACATAGGTGCGTAGCATATAGTTATGATACAAAACAGATGCCGTAACATATTTTCCAAACGAGATACTGCTTTCGATCTTGAACTCTGCACCACCGCTAAAATCGTAATCACGCAGCTGTGAGGTATCCGGTCCAAACCGCGTACTGTTACCTGCAAAGGGAATTGCTGCCACATGAATATTGGTATAAAATATAGTGTTCTTACTCAATGGATATTTAAAGAATGCTCCTCCACCCAAACCGATCGCGCCTAACTCAAAGGATTTATTATCCCAGTAATCATAATATTGAAAGGCACCGATAAGCATGGATAGCTTACCGAGTTGATGATTCCTGCCAAACAGGATCCCGTAACCATTGATATGATCCAGTATCTTTCTTCCTACACCAAAACTAAATCCGCCTCGCAACCTGAACAGATCAAAGGGTTTGCGAATACGGTCCTCAAACGGATTACCATAATCCAGCTGTATATTGATCATTTCATTGGTTGGCCCCTGACCAAAAAAGGTTTTGTCTTCATTGATCTTATGCAATCCTGCATTCAAAGTAATATTCAGGGGTTCTTTCTGGTAAACCTCTTTATTTAATAAACGTTTGGTTTTCCCCTGCATTAAGCGGTTAAACCCGCGCATGGGGCTGATCAGTCCGGCAAGGATTTCGCGAAACACTCTTTCACCACCTCTTGTACGATCATCAAGAATATTGGAACTTAATCGATATAATATTTCTCCAAAGAAGATCCCATTGATAGGCGTATTGATGATATCGTTATAAGAAGGTTTTGTTTTTTCTCCAAAATATTCCCACATCAGACTGCCTCCTATTGTATAAGGAATGGATTGCACATAAGTAAATCCATTGGAACGGGCTGCATTATAATACATGGATCCTGTATATGGGTGACCCATAAAGTTTACGCCAAACCTGTCGGTATCCCATTCCCAACCGCCACGAATATTATCGCCCCATGATGTAAGTCCTACCCGTGCATAATCTTCTTTTAAAATATACCTGTCGAACCCCACCTGTAAAAGATTGAGTCCGAAGATCTGTGCAACCGGTTTTAACCAATGCGATCTTTTATTAAAAGCAGTGTCATCATTCAAAAGGTCGCCATATTTATTGTTGATGGTGGTATCCACCGTTACGGCTTTTTTGGGCTGACCTCCTGTGGAATCTTTTAATGCATCTTTTTCTTTTTTGATCTCTTTTAATTGTGCATCAGGATTGCCTTTTGCAGGCACGATCGTATCCTTAGCCGGAGGCACTTGTGCCATCAGGACAATTGAAAAAAAAGAGCAGAAAAAAAATAAATAGAACGCTTTCATAGAACAGGATGGTTACTTTAACGTAACTATTAAAAGTAGGCTCTATGTGTTCCATGGCTATTACATTTTTGCTTGAATTATTTACATGATTCACTTAAAATAAACATTACGTTATTGTCTATGAATGCTCAACCGCAAAGGTGCTAAAAAGCAAGGGACCGCTAAGAATAACTATGAATGAAACTTATATATAAAACCGGGCATGGGGGTGCCAAAACGGTAATCAAGATGAAACACCACCGTATTCTTTTTTTGCGCAGGGGCTTTCAATTTGGCATACCGGTGATAATTATCTGATACCTGTTTGCCGGTAAAATAACCCAATACTGCCCCTGCCAATACATCTGTAAACCAGTGCCTGTTTTCTGTAACCCGGCTAAGACCTATTAGAGTAGCCGCTGTATAAGAAAGAATAGGAATCAGCGGTTTGTCTTTATACTCCATAGCAAATACCGTTGCTGCTGCAAAAGCTACCGTGGTGTGACCGGAAGGAAAGGAACTGTTGATCTTATTACCACTCAGGTCCTTCACACCTGAAAAGGGGCCATGAAAATTGGGTTCGGGGTTTGCGGTTGCTGAAATATAATAATCAGGTCTCTGCCTGCCTGTAATAAATTTTACCACACTGGTTATAGCTTCTCCTGTTATATATGCCTGCGAAGCCAGGAATGTTGTGGTAACCAGTTTGTTGTTCTTAAATATATAACCATAAGCTCCCAATCCAACCAGCGTATACACTTCATATAATCCACCGAACTGTGTTACATAATTACTAATATCTCTTACGGTCTTACTATTGGTTCTTAATTGTAAAGCATTAGACTGTATTGATCTGTCTGCAAATGATAATCCAACCTCCAGCAAAACAAAACCACCTGCATTAAGCCAATCCTTTTTCTTCATATGAAAGGGTTTGGTAAATGCCTGTTTCAGATCGCTGCCAATCAAAATAAGATAGGATGAAGGTGTTAGTTTGGTATCCTCATTATACGCTTCGGGAGTAATATTATTTAACTGAGGTTTTCCGATGCTGTCTTTCTTCAGTTGTAAGCTATCCAGTTTTTTAATTAGTGTATCTGCCTGTTGAGCATAACATGATACGGGAATGGTTACAATAAAAGGAAGAACAAAAACGATCAATAAGTAGATAAGTGCCTTTGCTCGCATAAACAACAGGTCTGATTCGGTTTTATACAGGGATCAGCGTTTATAAAGTTCCTGTCTTTTGCGTGAGTTCGCTTACAGTTATTATGCAAATTATTATAACATTCTCACATTTATTCACCTCCCGGCCGTTCTCTGCTGAGCAAAAAGGGGTAAAATAAAAACCCTCTCTACAAAGTAGAGAGGGTTGATTTATCACGGCTTTGCCGTTATAAATCGGGGTGTTTCAAACAATTACCAGATCGCTTTTACAGCTACAAAGTTTCCGCTTGCATCAAATGCCACACAATAACGGGTATTGTTTGAATTGATCAGTACAATATATCCTTTCAATACACCATTCAGGGTTACGCTATCCGCTTTATCAAATACATAGTTAGTATAAGTAGTACTCAGGTAGGCCTGCACATTGGATGGTAAAGCGGTTTGTGCTAGATCGGCGAATTTAGCTTTCAGTTCCTGCAATGGCAATGCCACACGTTTTACAAATACACCGGCACTGGTAAACAAAGTGGCAAACAAACCATTGTTCTTAGTGATCACCAGAATACTTCCCTCCTTGGTGGTAAACGCTTTCGTTAAAGTATCACCTGCAAAATTCGTAGTTAAGTAGGTTGTGATGGTTGCAGACAAGGAAGATAACGCCAATGTATCGCGGTGTTGACCATCACGGTTGTCGAAACGACCGCCACGGTGCCAGCCATCACCATCGAGATCACCTTTTTCACGCTGTTCCAGCACTTTTACAAAAGTTCCGTCGGCACTGAACAGGGCTGCAACCGGTTTTCCGTTATAATTAATGATCACTACATAACTTTTCACTGCACCGGTTGTGTCTTTTACTGCAAACGCTTTATTGAATGTAAAGCCTGTATAGTTGGCCGTCAGATAAGCTTGTATGGTTACCGGCAGGGCAGATGCGGCTACTGAATCACGATGCTGTCCTTTTTCACAATTATGAACTACCAATACAGAATCTGTAGTGGTGGTTCCTCCGGTTGTAGTAGTTCCGCCGTTTACTGCAACAGTAATGGTAGAAGAAGTAGCTGTGGTTACCGGGATGCCCGTTGTATTGGCTGTGGTTCTGCTTGAAAGATCTTTCTGACAAGATGTTGCGCCGATAATTAACAAGGCCGCCGCTATAAAATAAGTGTAGGTTGTTTTCAATTGCTTTTTCATGTTGTTATCTTTTTAATAGGTTATGTTCCGATTTGGTTACGCTTTAGTGAAACGGGGTGTTCCTCAATTTTTAATTTCTAATTTTTAATTTCTAATTTTTAATTTCTAATTTTTAATGGGCTTCAGCCCCCCTTAGCCTTCTGTTTTTAACTGGCAAAACACCAGGTATCGTTTGAGACTGTGTGATTGGCGCCTGGGCCATCCTGTGTGTTGCCTTGCCAACAGGAACAGGATGGTTTCCCGGCTATATAAGATGGGGGTAAGTATCTCTTTGTCTTCTTCCCGAATGGCTTCGGTTTTAAAATGTTGCGGTTTATCTGTGGGTGCTTCAATTCCCGGTTGAGCTACTACTGCTATGATCCTTTCTACTGATGCAGATTGTTTCCATACAGAACCCATATCCGGCAAGAACGGATTATGCGTTAGCATCATTAAAAGATGAAATATGCTCAGCAGTGAATTCATGAAGCAGAAAATGTTTTATGTGGGTTAGATACGGTCTCGACCTATTCTGTTGCCAACGATCTTTTCAAAAACCGATTGTTTGCTTTTCTTTAACGATATGCGGTTTGATCATTTAGGAAAAGTCTATGGCATGTAACAAGTGCCAAAGCAAATTCGGGAATAGGTAAACTGAACAGGGCCAGTAAGGGCGGGTTTGAACGCAAGGGACAATTCATAACAATGTTTTTCTTTTCAGTAATACGATTGAGTAGAATTGTGTATGGGCGCTGTTTTTAAGTTGGTAAATGCTTATTTCAATCCTTAGATGCAAAAACCAGGCTGTTTGTTATCAAGAAAATGTTAAAGCCCGGATCGTAAGCCTGCTTGTAAGCAGCGATCACTCATGCATTCCTGTTTTAACCGTGCCTTTGTGCCTTCTTGCGGGAAATATTTGCACACATAGGCACAAAGGCACGGTTGGTTTACTCTGGAGTTTGATTATATTTATCACTCATAAGAAGCACCCGTTTTGTTCAATCTAAAAACCTCATCATGCCTGCCCTATCTAAACACCATTCCCGCCGCGATTTTTTACAAAAGACAACCTTGGCTTCTCTGGGTATTTTTATAGCCGGCAAAAGCACCATGGGTATGGGTTCTTTTTTATTGAGCCCAGATTCAAAGATCAAAGGAGTGCAGATAGGCGCTATTACCTATTCTTTCAGAAGCCTGCCCGGAAGTGCAGAGCAGATCCTGCAATATTGTGTGGATTCCGGTATCAGTGCTATCGAATTAATGGGTGAAGCGGCAGAAGCTTTTGCGGGTATTCCCGTAAATCCGGTAAAAATGCCGCCACGTGTGCCGGGACAACCGAATCAAATGACCGATGAACAAAAAGCACAGGTAAAAGAATGGCAGAAACAGGTGGCCGATTGGCGTGCCACGGTTTCGATGGATAAATTTGAAGCCTTGCGAAAAATGTATCAAAAAGCCGGCGTAAGTATTTATGCTTTTAAACCCAATGCTCTCAATCCAAATAATACAGATGGTGAGATCGAATATGCATTAAAAGCCGCCAAAGCCTTAGGGGCCAGATCTGTAACGATTGAGTTACCTGCAGATATTGCCCATTCCAAACGCCTGGGCGATCTGGGTGAAAAACACAAAGTATATATCGGCTATCACGCACATACACAGGCAACGGATACTGCCTGGGATATTGCTTTGGGTCAATCACCCTACAATTCCATGAACCTCGATTGCGGCCATTATATTGCGGCCGGCGGAAACAATACCAAAGACAGTTTATTGGCATTGATCGAAGCCAAACACGATCGCATTTCCAGTATGCATATCAAGGACCGTAAAAGCAAAACCAACGGCGGTATCAACATGCCTTGGGGACAAGGTGAAACCCCTTTAAAAGAGATCCTTACTTTATTAAAAGAAAAGAAATACAAGATCCCTGCATCCATTGAACTCGAATATGATATCCCCGCAGGTTCAGATGCGGTGAAAGAAACGAGGAAATGTTTTGAGTATGCAAAGGTCTTGTTGGAAGGGTAGGTTGATTATTTCTTCCACTTCCCCTCCAAACCCTTAATAAAATATCCACCCACCACACTTCTCGCCTGAAAGCCTACCTGTTTTCCATCGGTGGTCTCATGCCAGTCGCTTAGCGGAACACGGGTTGGGGTTTGTTGTGTAAATTTTTGCAGGGGTTGTATAAAGGATTCAAAATCTTTTTGGTTATTGGAAAGCGTGGCCGTCCACATGATCCAGTCTGATTTGGTGTATGTCTTGCGGCTGTCCAGCGGCAAACCAAAATCGTTTTGTTTGGTCAGATAGTAGGCCACTTCTTTATTGTATACAGTTACCGGGAATAATTCCAATCCCAATAGTTTATCCCAAACCAGATTGTATTTCTGGCTCCAGCTGTTCTTGTTATCAAATGTGAGTGCATAGTGGTCGCCGGCATCATCTATCTGCATCCATTTTATGGCCATCTCTTTGGCCATGGTCTTGTATTTTTCTGCTGTTTCTTTTTTCCCGAGTTTTTCGGCAAGCATTGCATAACCACCCAATGCTACAATCGCTTTTACCGAAAGATTGGCGTTGCGTGCCAGGTGGCCGGCAAAATCATCCGTACACAATTGGTTGGCGGGATCAAAACCTTCTTTACTTAAATACTCGGCCCAGGTAGTTAATGTTTGCCAATGCTTCTCTGCATATTTTGCATTACCTTCTGCTTTTCCGATAGCCGCCGTTAAGATGATCATGTTACCACATTCTTCTACCGGCATATCTTCTCCGTAGGTTTGTCCGTTGGCCAACGGATAAGTACCCAGGTCATGTGCCGCAAAAGGTTTTGTCCATTTACTGCTTTCACTGTAATAGAAAATACCATTCAGCATTCCTTTCAGCATATCCGGGTTATACATAAGAAACAATGGTGCTGATGGATAGGTAACATCTACGGTATTGATAGAACCATTGCTGAAATTCTCTTTGGAGAGAAACAGGATCTCACCCGAAGGACTCTTTAATAATTTATGCGCCGCAATCGATTGACGGTAAGCCAGCACACACAATTTTGCATAGGCTTCTCCACCCGCTTTCAGCGCATCGCTATAAACACGCTTATTGGCCGAATCACATTGCTTCAATATTGTTTGATAGCCGGCTGATGCTTTGCGCAACTCATTCTCAATAGAAGAGGAGGCATCTTTTTTCCACCAGGCTTTCAGGTTCTGGGTAAAATACTGAACAGAGTACAGATCATCATACCCCAATAGCATCATACGCTCTTGTGTTTGGTTGCTTACTTTCCCCAGATCAAACGCTGTATTCAAACTGAATTGTTTTCCTGTTTTTGTTTCTGCGCCGGCTTTGCTAAACGCAGTGAGATAATCAGCTACCGGTGTTATACTCTGCACCGCTTTCATTGAATTGGGAACGGATACATACAGATAACCCCAGTCTATCCGCAGGTCATCTCCTTTCTTTTCTAAAACCGGTTGTTCCTGGCTACCTGCTTTTAAGGTGGAGAAACCATCCATCTTTATTTTTTCTGCCACCACGGTCTGCGTAGCGGTATTTACAGAAAGTCCGGTAGATATACCCATATACAAACGCGTATCGTGTTCTTTTCCATCGTTCGACTTAGCCTTCATTGATACATAAGAAACCGGTCTGGAAAGCAGATCCAGGTTACTCATGATCAACGGAGAAGTAAAAGTGAGGGAAAGATCTATTCCGCCACAGGTAAACGCATAAACCGTTTGTGTGGCTTTTACTTCTACCGACCGTTGAACCGCGTTCATCATCTCTCCTTCAGTTGCAGGTTTGTTTTCAAAAGACAAACCGGCATCTAAATAGGCTCCGCCAACTGTGTTGGCGCAATGTATGGCCAGTATGTTTTCTCCTTTTACCAGTTTACTTTTAACTTCATCGGTCATCGGAAAAAACTCCGCTTTATTATTCCAGCAATCACAGGTATAGATCAATGCACCATTCAGGTATACTTCCACATTATCATCATGACGCAGTTTTAAAAACAGTCTGTCAGAACTGATCTCATTCACAACAAAGCTGCGACGCATCCATAGGTTTTTACTCTTCCATAAGGTTTTGGCTTCTTTTTTCCGGTTGCTGAAGGGTGCTTCGGTGGATTTCCAGGCTGCATCATTAAAGGTTTTATTCATCCAGCCATCAGCGGGTTGTTCTTCTGAGTATTTACATTGATAGGTCTTTTCATCGGCCGATGCCAAGAGTGTTTCATAGGCTTTTTCTTCGGCTCCGAGAAAACGATAATTTTTTCCATCCACTTTAATAATGCCCTGTATGGAATGATCAGCACCCGTCCAGTGTTTGGTAGAAGAGGCATTCAGGTTATCTGTAAATGACCAGATACTGAAATACGGATCATGTGTGATCAGCGGATAAGCGGGAGCTTTGGTAACCTGCGCAAAAACATTGGTAACAATACATAGCAGGAAGCAGATGGAAGCAATTCGCATAGAAGGTTTTTTTAAAGATACTATTAAAATGTATTTGCCTAATTCGGTATCTTGTCTTTCTAATTCAGAAACAGCAAATGGAAAAAAAGCAGAAGCCCGTTGATCATTCAAAAATGAAACTTGGTAAACATCCGCCTAAAAAGGATGATCGTACTTTTCGGCTGGACGCTTATCTACACCACGACGAATTGCCGCCGTTACCCGAAGAATGGAACTGGGGACACAAGATCGCACCCGATAAATGGGGTGTTATGCTTAATCGAAAATTGGAAAACTGTACCTGTGCCGCTGCCGGACATTTAATCATGACCTGGACATCCAACACCGGCAAGCTGTTTAAACCTTCCGATAAAGCGATCGTGCAAACCTATTCCGCTATTACCGGGTATGACCCCAAAACCGGTGAGAACAATACCGGTGCCTATGCGCTGGATGTTTTAAAGCACTGGCGCAAGAATGATATTGAGGGTCATAAGATCTTTGCTTTTGCGGCTGTTGATCATAAAAAACGCCTTGAGATAAAACAATCCATATTTCTGTTTGGTGGATGTTTCGCAGGATTGGGCCTTCCGAAATCATCTTTGAACCAGAATGTATGGGTTGTGCCTAAAGAAGGTTTAAAGGGAGATGGTGCATTTAACTCATCCGGTGGTCATGCCGTTCTGATAACAGGGTACAACAAAGAAGGGGTACGTGTGATCACCTGGGGAAAGGAATTATTTATGACCTGGGAGTTCTGGGATGCTTATGGAGATGAATCCTATGCCATTTTTAGTGATGACTTTATCAAGAATAATGAAAATCCGGCAGGTATACATGTGAATTCACTGAAAAAAGATATTGCCGAGTTGAAAAAAGACGATGTATAAAAGGTACCTTCTCTTGAACCCTATTAAAATACAATGGCCCTCTTTTGGAGGGCCATTGTATTTTAATTCTTTCTTACTATCCTCCGCCGCCGCTACCTAACTTAATACTCTTTTTCTTTGCGGTCTTTTTCCTGGTGGCTGCTTTTTTTGCGCAGCTTTTTTTAGTCGGTTTTTTTACTTCTACGATATGAGTGGGGTTTAGAAAACAATACTGTTTAGTATACTATCCGGTATTAGCTGTGCCTTTACCCAGTTTTAATGGTTTTTTCTTGGTGGCTGCTTTCTTTTTAGGTGCCGCCTTTTTTTTAGGTGCTGCTTTTTTCTTAGCCGCCTTCTTAGGAGCCGCTTTCTTCTTTACGGCAGCCTTCTTTTTAGGGGCCGCTTTCTTTTTGGGGGCAGCTTTTTTCTTTGCTGCTTTTTTTGCTTTTGCCATATAAGTGGATTTAGTAAATAAAACTATTTGCTATACAGGCCTGATCTGAATTACCCGAAGGTTATACTACCCCGTATTGCCAATGCCCTTACCCAGTTTTAATGGGGCTTTTTTGGCCGCTTTCTTAACGGCGGTTTTCTTGGTTGCCACCTTCTTTTTGGGTGCTGCTTTCTTTGCTGTTGCCATAAGTTGTTGTTTTTTTAAATGTATTAACCGCTGCCTTTTCCGCTCGCACCCAGTTTT
>CANGOX010000003.1 GCA_947455605.1 Chitinophagaceae bacterium | reverse complement strand
GATACGATCTCTGGTAATGTGAGCGTAATATCGTTTGAGGCTAGTACAAATGTTTCTGTTTTAAGAAGTGTAGTAGCCGTTGTTTTATTTATCGGTGTGCCATTTCCCCCAATACCACTAATCATAGGATCCCACCGAGTTCCTGTCCAGAGATAATAACCAGCAGTTCCATCAGTTTGATAAACCAGTAAACCCGCTGCGGGAGATGCAATAGCTAATTTTTGTACAGCCGTTACTCTCGGCGGCAGAAATCCTTTTGTAGTAGATTTAAGCTCAAGCACGGCTGAAGCCTGCCCGGTTATATATGTTGAATCATCAGTAACAATTACTGTTTGCGAGAAAAGTATATGGATCGTCAGAAGAGATATACACCCGAATAGAAAAATACTTTTTCGCATGGCTATTTGCAGATTAATACAATGCCAGTTCCGATTCAACTATTTTTTTATCCTTGCTATCTGATCCATTGATGAACTGTGTTACCAGTTTGCCGTTGTGATAATTAACATCCAGGGTTTTATTTAGCGGCAATGTTACATAACGGATGGTATTGGGCGCATATACTGCCAATCCCTTTACAACAGCAACTACAGTAGACTTTCCGGTAGGTGAAATATGTTTTACATAGATATCTCCATAAATAGACATATTGCCTGAACGGTTCAGCATCAGGTTAAGATTATTGGGGTCTTTGGTAGTTGTGATACTGAGGCCTGTAATGCTGGCAGCTGTGCGAGACTCACCTACCCTTATGATCACCGGAATAGATACGCCAAAAACAGGCACTAATTTTACTCCGATAGTTGAAGATTCATTAGTTTCTTTTTCACCCAAAGGTATTGCCTTAGGTACAGCCCTTACGTATAGGTGTGAGCGATATTCGCCAGAAGCCATTTGACCGGGCTTCTTATTCAGTTGCATGCGTATTACCTGTGCTTCATTAGGTGCCAGTGTAACTGTGCGTGGAAAGAATCGGATATAAGGTACTGCTGAAAATTGTCCGGCTTCTTTCTGGGTAATTTCTTCAAATCCCCCATCTTCTTTCATTTTATATTCAACAAGTGAAATCATATATAGCGCTGTGTCTTTACCGAGATTGGCCAGATTGATGCTTTCACTGTTTTTGGTACCTTCAAATATTACTCTTTTGGGTGTTAGAAGCATACTGCCTTGAGCAAATAATTCAGCTTTAGGAAAAAGGGAGATAAGGATCGTTAGTAAGCATACAAGACCTGTGTACTTAGGAAATTGAGCATGTGAATCTGCAATAGTGGAACGGTTATTTTTCATGATCTATGATTAGTTAATGGGTTAATTGTAGTTGACGGTAACATTGAATCCTGTTTCAGAAATGTATAGGCCATTGGGTTGTGCTGCAGTAACATTTAAAGTAGCACCAACCGTAAGCGTTTGTGAACCGCCCGTAAGTGTTCCCATTGTGGCAGGATTACTAAGGAATGCTGTAACCGTCATATTATTAGCACCACTTGAAATAGTATGTGCTGTAACAGGAAGCGTAATAGAATAGGTGTACGATGCTTCCCCACCTACCGTAAATGAAGCAGCAGTAACCGTTCCGCCGGTAGCAGGCAGGGTTACGCCGCCCGTTGTGGACCGAACACCTGCTGTGGAGAGTATTACGGTGCCACCCGTTGCTGCCTGCACTGAGATATTACCAAAATTCATATCAACTGTTTTGGTAATACTGATAGCTGTAAGGATAGTGGCAGAAGCGGTTGCATTGGCCGTTGATTGGGCAGATGCTCCATAGGCAGTTGCCATCAGTACTACTGAGACAAGAAATAGTTTTGTTATTTTTTTCATGATGATCATTTATTTGTTAGATATAAGATGTGGTTACATAAATTGATAAAGCCTCTGATTCGTTATAGAATGAGAGAATTACGGTAGTTATCTTGAAGATGTAAAGCAGTTATTGTTGCGATTTACGGTTATTTAGGACTCAGTTTTAGTGATTTTAGCATCATGTTGAGTAAGACATAAAGTTGGAATCTTTCTCTTGTATAAGTGTTACACGTTGGTTTTGGAATATTACACAAATCACTTGTTTGAATGGTTAAAGCGGATAAGCCTTCAGCTTCAAACAAAGACTTTATGGGTATTAAGCCAAACCGGGCCTTTCAGACCGTTTTGGCAAGATTTATCCGCAACCTGTCTTTTATACAGTAAGCGTTTTCTGGGGATATTTTTCAATGAATTCGCCTTTTGGATGGATCATTAGTCATTCTAGATGATTGAAATACAAACAGTTAGTGTGTTTTTAGCAACTATTTTATTGGTTATAATTAATCTTTTGGTTAGTTGTTAAAATAATATTTAGTAAATAATTTGGTTTATAAAATAAACTACTCTACGTTTGTTCTATCAAATCGAAATGAAGATGAAAAATTTATTGATCCTGCTGATTACAATTGTGAGTGCAGGAATGGTCAATGCCCAAATTAAAGTAGCCGGAACGGTAAAAGATAATCGTGGTCATTGGGTAATTGGGGCCAGTATCCAGGTAAAAGGATCTTACGATGGTGGAGTTAGCGACTCAACCGGGCATTTCTCTTTTAAAACTTTTGAAAAAGGGGTACAGGTTATTACTGTAAGCAATGTGGGATATAAAACAGCAGAACAAAATGTAACCATTGGTTCTGATGCTTTAGAAATGGCTTTTGTAATCAAAGAAGAGATCAGCGAACTAAAAGCAGTAACCGTAACTGCCGGAAGTTTTGAGGCAGGCGATAAAAAAAGAGCGGCAACGGTTCTCAGCTCTTTAGATGTGGTAACTACCGGTGGTGCCAATGCAGATATTTCTGCAGTAGTGAAAACTTTACCTGGTGCACAGCAGGTGGGAGAGCAGGAAGGATTGTTTGTGAGAGGTGGTGCCGGTTATGAAACAAAACAGTTTATTGATGGTACCATGGTGAACAATCCTTACTTCAGCAGCGTTCCCGATCTGGCGCAACGTGGTCGTTTTTCTCCTTTCTTATTTAAAGGAACTGTTTTCAGTACTGGTGGATATTCTGCCTTATACGGGCAGGCACTATCTTCTGCATTAATATTAGAGAGTGTAGATGTTCCGGAACGTTCTGAAGCCAGCGCATCCATCTCACCTATATTTCTGGGAGCAGGTTTACAGGAAGTGGCAAAGGATAAAAAATCATCCTGGGGTATGCAATATAACTATACCAATGTGGCCGCCTATTTTGCACTGGTGCCGCAATCCATTGATTATTTCAAGGTTCCTGAATACCATGCAGCTGATGCCAACTTCCGTATCAAAACCAAAAAAAGCGGGATTATAAAATATTACACAACTTTTTCAACCAACCAGTTAGGTATACGCAGACCCAATATTGATGACCCTTCTTTAAAAAATGCGTTTGCCTTACAGAATACCAACTGGTACCAAAACCTTAGCTGGAGAGAGAATATCGGCAACGGCTGGAAAATGAATCTGGGATTGAGTTACAGCACAGATAAGAACACAATCAGCAATGAAATTCAAAACCAGAATAACCAGCATATAGTTTCAGGATTGGTTTGGATAGACAGCACCAATTTTAATTTAAAAACACGCGGAGATCTGAGTCAGATCAAAGCTGTATTTGACAAAAGACTAAGCGGCATCAGTGTGATCCGTTTTGGAGGCGAATACCAGTATAGTTATAACAGGAGCCAATACAATACATACAATGCTTTATTGCCCGATCATTTTAAAGCTTTATTCAGCGAAGCAGATCTGTACATTACCAATGATCTTGCTGCGAAAGTAGGTGCAAGATTTGAGCAGTCATCATTGATCAGCAAAACAAATATTGCACCCAGATTATCATTGGCATACAAAACCGGACAGGGCGGACAGATGAGTATTGCTTTCGGAACCTTTTATCAGAAACCTGAAAATACTTACCTCTATGCAACCACCCGTTTTGGATATACAAAAGCCACACATTATATCATCAATTATATAAAGAACACCACGCTGCAAACCTTTCGTGTAGAAGCGTTCTATAAAAAATATGATGATCTGGTAAAGACCTATCCTGCTTTTAATAACAGCGGATCGGGTTACGCAAAGGGTATAGAATTATACTGGCGTGATAAGAAGACCATCCAGGGGCTGGATTACTGGATCAGTTATTCTTATCTGGATACCAAGCGTGATTACCTGAACTATCCGCAACAGCTGCAACCCAATTTTGCTGCCGATCATACCGCTTCATTGGTCATGAAAAGATTTGTAAGCTCATGGAATACCGGTTTCAATTTTACTTATTCTTACGCAACAGGAAGGCCTTACTATAATATCATGAACAAAGGAACCGGCTATACGATTGGAGACCAGGGAAAAACCATTGATTACAATTCGCTCGGCTTCAGCATGAATTACCTGGCTTCATTGGGAAAAGCGTATGCGGTATTTGTAGCTTCTGTTACCAATGTATTTAACAGCAACCAGGTTTTCGGATACAATTATTCACATGACGGTACAAGAAAAGAGGCGGTAACACCCGCAGCTCCAAGATTTATTTTTCTGGGTGTATTCCTAAGCTGGGGTGTTGACAGGAGGCAGGATGCGATCAATAATAATCTCTAACCTCCAACCCCCTTGGACGGGGCTAATAACCAGTAAACCAATAAACAAGTAAACTAATAAACCAAACAACCATGCAAACCGAACAAGAAAAAGATGAACAACTCTGGCATATTGCCCAGGCGCGAGCATCCTTCCGTAAAAGTCTTTTCACTTATGTGGTATTGAATGCATTTTTAACAGCAATCTGGTTCTTCACTTCAGGTCCGGGATCACATTTCTGGCCTGTCTGGGGCATGTTAGGCTGGGGTATCGGACTTGCCTTTCAATATAACCATGCCTATCATACGCAAGGCGACAGAAGTGTTCAGGAAGAGTATGAAAAATTAAAAAATAATCAATCCTAATCAAATACAATTTTTATGAAACAGTTATTGATCGTTATCAGTATGTTCTTCTGCGGTATGGTTTCTGCACAATCTAAATACGATGCTGCTATGGCCCGTGGCCTGGAACAGTTTAAAACAGCTAAAACAGCAGATGATATGAGCGCTGCCTCAGCTTTTTTTGAAAGAGTAGCCGATGCAGAAAAAGACAAATGGCTTCCCTATTATTATGCTGCATATACCAATCATCTGGTAGGTTGGATGAATCCAAAAGCAGATAAGGATAAGGTAGCTGAAAAAAGCAAAGACCTTATTGCCAAAGCAGAAGTAATTGAACACAACAACTCTGAAATCTTCTGTCTGCGTCAGATGGTGGCCATTCAACAAATGACCGTTGACCCTATGGCGCGCTGGCAAACCTATGGTTCAGAAGGCACCCGTGCTTTGGAAAGCACAACCAAAGCTGACCCCAATAACCCGAGGATCTATTTTCTTAACGGACAAACCCTGATGAATACACCGGAAGCATTTGGTGGCGGCAAGGCCGTAGCAAAAAAACTGTTTGAGAAATCATTGGAACTGTATAAAATATTTCAACCGGCATCGCCTTTTCATCCTAATTGGGGAAAAGAGGAAGCAGAGAAATTATTGGCCCAGTGTCAGTAATATTCAATAATTTTTCTAACGGTAGTCTTATCTTTAAATGCACATGAACAGTTTATACTCTTACCTGATCGTATTACATATTGCAGGAGGTACTGCCGGATTGATCTCCGGCAGTATTGCTGCTTCTGTGCAAAAAGGAAATGCAGCGCACAGGCTTTCTGGAAAGATCTTTTTCTTAGGCATGTTGGCTGCTTCTTTGAGTGCATTGATCATCAGTTGGCTTCCAGATCACCACAATGTTTTTCTGTTTGCAGTGGGTGGGTTTACATTTTACATGATCACAACAGGGTATCGGATCGTTTTTCTGAAAAGATTTGCTAAGCAGGATGCCAAACCGTTTACAGCTATAGATTATTCACTCTTCTTTTTTGGCCTTAGCTTCGGGATCGTACTTTTGGTAATGGGTATTGACGCTGTTATTGGTGGAAATACATTTGGAGTGGTGCCAGGTGTATTTGGACTGGTTTGTATGAATTATGCCAGAATGGATTATCAGCTGATTTCAGGAAAGGAACCAGTTAAGACTGCGTGGATGACCAACCATATTACCCGGATGATGGGAGCCATGATAGCCTCTTACACAGCTTTTCTGGTAGTGAATGTTCATATACAACAACAATGGATCTTATGGTTATTGCCAACGGTAGTTGGTTCTATCCTGATCTCGAAGTTTTTGAAAAAATTTACGCCCCGTTAAAAAGACCCTCATACACAAAACTGATGTTATGGAAAATGGAACCGAATTATCGCCGGAAGAAAGTCTGAAGGTCATTCAGACAATGATCAACAAAACCAAAGATTCTGTTGCCGATGACAGTTTCTATTTTTTATTATGGGGATGGCTGGTCTTTAGCTGTTGTATTACCCAATATGTGCTTAAGATCTATTTTGAATATCCTCATCACTCAGCAGTATGGTTTCTGATGCCGGTTGGCGGTGTGGTATCCTGGCTGTATGGAGCAAAGCAGTCGGGAAAGCAAAAAGTGAAATCGTTCGTAAACGAATCTCTTGAATACCTGTGGATGGCACTGGCCATTTCCTTTATTGTGCTGGTGTTCATCAATATTGGCAGCGGAACCTGGCAAACGGCGTTTACTTATTATATACTTCTCTACGCGATCGGTACCTTTGTAAGCGGCTGCCTGATACGCTTCAGACCCCTGATATATGGTGGGTTGATCAATTTTGTATTGGCTGCGGTATCTGTCAGGTTCAGTTTTGATAACCAATTACTGGTTGGCGCATTGGCTATTTTGATCAGTTATATTATACCCGGACATTTATTACGGGTTAGATATCAAAAACATAAAAAATAAGTTATGCCGGAAGAAAAACAATTAACTGAGAAAGAAAGTCTGGAACTAATCGCATCCATGATTAGTAAGGCCAAGAATTCTTATATAGAATCTGGTGTAGGTCCATTATGCTGGGGAATATTGATTACGTTATGCAGTTTACTCTCTTTTGCTCAGGTAACACTAAAATTCAGTATCGGATTTGATGTATGGCTATTGGCCCTTTTTGCTTTAATACCGCAGATCATATATGCTTTGCGGTCTAAAAAAGAAAGAAAGTTTACAGCTCATGAGGAGGCTATCATGGATTATGTATGGTCAACTTTTGCTATCTGTATGTTGTTGCTTTCTTTTTATAATGCCGTAGCCACTCCTTCGCATGCGACCGCTTTGTATATGATGGTATATGGGATACCTACTTTTATTACGGGGGGGATACGGAAGTTCAGGCCTATGATCGTTGGTGGTATTATCTGTTGGATATGCAGCCTGACAAGTTTATACACTTCTTTTCCAAACACATTGTTATTGATGGCTATTTCTTCAGGTTCCGCCTGGTTGATACCGGGTATTATTTTACGCAGAAGATATTTGAAACTGAAGCATGTTTAAGGAACTTGACCCCATATTGCATTCCCAGCTTCGCCTTGCGGTGATGAGCCTTTTAATTGGTGTAAAAGAAGCTGAATTCACTTATATCCGTGAAAAGACCAATTCAACCGCTGGCAATCTCAGCGTTCAGGTACAAAAACTGAAAGAAGTTGGCTACATAGATGTGGTTAAGCAATTCAAAGACAATTACCCCCAAACTACCTGCAAGGTCACTCCCAAAGGCATTGAAGCTTTTGAAGCGTATGTGAAAGCCCTGCAGCAGTATCTGCAGGCGGGGCAGCAGCAATCGTGAGTAGTGAGTCGTCAGTCTTGAGTGAGAACCAGACTTATACTCACGACTGACGACTCACCACTCACGAATATTCCCCCATTTTAAACCTCTTGCGTACATTTGTGTTATATATCAACATGCAAGCGATCGTTAACGTAAAAGGGCTGACCAAACAATTCAAAAACCTTACTGCTGTACAGGATCTTTCTTTTTCTGTGAATGAGGGGGATGTTTATGGATTTCTCGGACAGAATGGTGCCGGTAAGAGTACTACCATCCGAATGCTGGCCACTTTGATCTCTCCAACAGACGGCGAGATTGAGATCTTTGGGTTGAAATTAGAAGACCACCGAAATGAGATACTGCGTGAAGTTGGTGCTGTGATTGAAAAACCGGATGTTTATAAATACCTGTCTGCCTACGAAAATCTGAAACTATTTGCGAGGCTTAGTGGTGTGAAGATCACCCACGAAAAATTAATGAAGCAGTTAGACCAGGTGGGATTAGCTTCCCGTGCAAAAGATACGGTGAAAACTTTTTCTCAGGGGATGAAGCAAAGACTAGGTATTGCGATCGCGCTGGTGCATAACCCCAAGCTAATCATATTGGACGAGCCTACCAATGGACTGGATCCACAGGGTATAGCTGATATCCGTAACCTGATTCTTCATCTCAGCCGTGATCTGAATAAAACCCTGATCGTTTCTTCGCATTTATTGAGTGAAATAGAACAGGTGGCAACCAGGGTACTTATTATCGACAAAGGAAAAAAAATCATTGAAGGCAATGCGGAAGAACTCTTTGATCCGGCACAGACCATTGTTGAGTTACAGACCTTTGATAACGTGTACGCATTAGAACAGTTACAGATAAGCCCCTGGAATACGCATTTGCAAAAACAACGTGACACTGCCATATTGATCAAACTCGACAGACAGTTGATATCACAACTGCATCGTGATCTGGTGGACATGGACATACAGGTTCTTTCGCTGCAGCCAAGACATTCTTTAGAAGATTATTTTTTACAGGTAACATCCGGAAACCAACATGTGGACACTTATTCAAATTGAATTATTTAAGATCTTCCGCAGACCACGAACCTACATTGCTTTTGCAGCGATCACCGGTTTGATCGGTATCATACAATTTGGTTTGAAATTGGATGGGGATTCCTATGTGGAGTTCATGATGCGGGATATTACTTCTTCTATTACGGTAGAAGGCAAGATCCTGAACGGATACCAGGTTTGTTATATTGTTTTGCAGGTATTACTGGTGCATGTTCCCTTATTGATCGCACTGGTAGCGGCCGATATGATCTCCGGCGAAGCCAATATGGGCACCTTACGAATCATGCTTACCCGCCCGATCAGCCGTACAAAATTCCTGTTGGCTAAATTTATGGCTACGGTTGCCTATACTTTATTGCTTCTGGTGTGGCTGGCAGTATTGGCCTTATTTGTAAATATGCTGTTATTTGGAACAGATGACCTGTTCCTGCTTAAATCGCAATATGTTGTTTTATTAAAGAAGGATGATATTTTCTGGCGTTATGTATGGGCTTTTGGTTTTGCTGCCCTGGCTATGACAACTGTTGCTTCATTGGGTTTTCTGTTCTCTTTATTTGCAGAGAACTCTATCGGCCCTATTGTGGCCACAATGAGTGTGATCATTTTCTTTACCATATTGAGCACCCTTAATATTCCTGTGTTTAATACGATCAAACCTTTTCTTTTTACCACGCATATGATCGGCTGGAAAGAATTCTTTGATATAAAGGTGAATGATGCTAATGAAGCCATCGTAGGCAGTATACAGAATTCACAGAAGATCATGAACTCCGCTTTGGTATTGGTGATACATATTATTGGGTTTGTAACAGCTTCGATTTTGATTTTCAGAAAGAAGGATATTTTGAGTTAGTCCATTGTTGATTGACCATGGTTCATGGACAACTTTTAAAAAAATTATTATGCGAAAGATATTTTTACTATTACTAACTGTTCACTTCTCACTACTTGCTGCCGCCCAGGATATGACTGCGCTTGTGATGAAAGTAAAAGCCAAGCTGGACCAGGTGAACGACTATGAAGCGGATGGGAAAATGAAAACGGATGTTTCTTTTATCAAAGCACCGATCGGTAAGGTGAAAGTGTTCTTTAAGAAGCCCAATAAATTCCGTTTGCGGAAAGATGGAGGAATATCATTATTGCCAAAAGGCGGAGTATCAGTTAATATGAATACCGTTTTTGCAACAACTGATTTTGTAGCATTGGCAGCAGGGGAAGCAGTGATCGGTGGAACCAAAACAAAAGTGGTAAAGCTCCTGCCATCTAATGAGAATAATGATATTGTTCTTACGACCATGTATATTGATGAAGCCAACCTGCTGGTAAAAAAAATGATCACTACCACAAAAGAGAACGGTACTTATGAAATTGAAATGACTTACGGCCAGTTTGCGCAGTACGGTCTGCCGGATAAAGTGATCTTTGGATTTAATACAAAGGATTATAAATTACCAAAAGGTATTACGCTCGAGTTTGATGATAATGAGAAGCAGTTAACGGATGCAGAGAAGTTGAAGAATAAAAAAGGAAGAGTAGAGATCACATACACCAATTATGTGATCAACAAAGGAATCAGTGACGCAGTGTTCAAATAGCGATTCACATACAGCGATACGAAACCGTGCCTTTATGTGAAAATTAATATGCAAACAAAGGAACTGTTGGTTGCTGGAAATGTTTGGGTATTACAATTTTTAAAATACCTCTACGCACCAGCTTCTGGTAAATTGTTCTTCAGGCAAAATTGAATGAATACCTTCTTTTTGCGTAATATCTCCTGAAGCATCTACACTGTCAGCAATCCCGCACCAGGGTTCAATACAAACAAAATCGGCATTCTTGGCACTCCAGATTCCCATGAACGGGAAATTATGGTAGCTAACACAAAGTCCATGCGCTGTTTTATCGCAAAGGATGGAGATGCTGTTTGAGACCAGATCTTTAAATACCAGAGCGTCTCCATAAAACATCTCCTTGGTTAATGGTAAACGTTGGGTATTAATGAGGAAAGCATCGGGTGTTTTTTTGATGAGCCCTTCTGGAGATAAGGGCCATTTACCCGAAGTTTCGATATGGTTAAAGGATAAATAGTAATCTGTATAATCCGTTCCTTCTGTTAAGGGTACGGCAAATGCCGGATGGGCACCTACTGAAAAATACATTTGCTCGTTGCCTTTGTTCTCAACTTGATAAGAAACGGTGATCTTGTTCTCAATCAGTGTATAGATTACGGAGAAACGAAAATCAAAGGGGTATACCAGCAAGGTTTCTGCATTCGTTTCCAACGTAAAACGGATGCTGTTTTCGGTTTGTTCGGTAACTGTAAAAACACTTTCTCTGGCAAAGCCATGCCTGCCTAATGTGTAAGACTTCCCCTTGTATTGATAGGTATTGTTCTTTAACCCGCCAACGATTGGGAAGAGTACCGGGCTTTTCTTTCCCCAGAAAGCCGCATCTCCGCTCCACATATATTCCAGGCCAATTACTTTATGCCGGATACTTTGTAATTCAGCACCTTTTGCAGAGATCGAAACTGTAAGCAGGCTATTGGATAATGAATACATCACAACGTTAATTATTCTGCTTCTTCAATTTTTTCATCTACCGCATTGGCAATCAATCTTGCACTGATCTTTTTCAAAGGGTTGCGGCGCATATCGGCATAGCCAAAACGTTTGCGGATGATCTCTAAACATTCAAATGTAGCAGCTAAAAATGAGCTGTTATCTGCTTTGTTCTTTCCGGCAATATCAAATGCGGTTCCATGGTCGGGACTGGTTCTGATCACCGGAAGACCGGCTGTATAATTGGTTCCTTCACCCAGCGCCAGTGATTTGAAAGGGATCAATCCCTGGTCGTGGTACATGGCAAGTACGGCATCAAATTTTTCAAACTGTCCGCGTGCAAAAAATGCATCAGCACTATATGGGCCAAACACCATCATATTGTGTTTGGCTTCTTTGATGGCAGGTTTGATGATAGTTTCTTCTTCATTACCTATCAACCCTTCATCACCCGCATGTGGATTTAATCCCAATACCGCAATACGTGGTTTATCAACTCCAAAATCTTTCTGTAAACTGCTGTTGATGATCTTTAGTTTGCCAATGATATTCTCTTTGGTAATGTGTTTCACAATTTCATTCACGGGTACATGCTCGGTTACCAAGCCCACACGCATATTTTCTGCTACCATGAACATCACTACATCCGAAACATTGAAAAATGCTTTGAAATAAGGGGTGTGCCCACTGTAGTTAAATTCTTCCGATTGAATGTTTTTCTTGTGGATAGGGGCTGTAACGAGTCCTTGTATATGGCCATCTTTTAAAGCCTGGGTGGCCTGTTGCAAAGAAATGAGGGCATATTTACCACCAATATCCGTTAACTGACCTGGAGTAATGGCCACTTCTTCTTCCCAGCAATTCACCACATTCACCTGTTTAGGGTTTAAACGGTTAAGTTCACGGGTATTGGCATAACTGAAATTATAGTCCGCCAGGCCTTTTTTGTAAAAATTAAGGCTCTTATTGCTGGCAAAAACAACGGGAGTACAAAAATCGAGCAGGCGATGATCAGATAATGTTTTGATGATCAGCTCAATTCCTATTCCATTCAGGTCGCCACAGGTGAAACCGATGACCGGCTTTTGCAATTCGTTACTCATTTCGGCTATTTAGGCTGTAAAAATAAGAAGAATAGGGGAGGAAATGGCATTTGAGGTGAATCGTGAGTCGTGAGTCGTGCGTTTGGTGTCTCTGTGTCCACTCACCACTCACGATTCACGTCTCACGAAGGAAATGCCGTATTTTTGCCCCAATGCAGTACACCCTTAAGAAATCACTCGGTCAGCACTTTTTAAAAGATGAATCGATCTGTAAAAAGATCGTGGGGGCCTTGCAGGAGGATGCTTTTACCCGATTGGTGGAAGTAGGTCCGGGCGGCGGGGCATTGACCAAATACCTGCTTCCTTTACCCGGTATCGATTTCAGGGCCGTGGAGCTGGATGATGAGAAAGTGGTGTATCTGGAGACTACGTATCCTGCCATCAAAGGAAAGATCATTCACGAAAGCATATTGGAGATAGATGCTCCTTTTGGAGAGGATTTTACGGTAGTGGGCAATTTTCCTTACAATATCTCTTCGCAGATATTATTCAAAGTGTTAGAATGGAGAGTGCATGTGCCGGTGATGATCGGGATGTTCCAGAAAGAAGTGGCGCAGCGGATCGTTTCAAAACCAGGTACGAAAGTGTATGGGATCTTGAGTGTATTGGTACAGGCATTTTATGAAGTGGACTATTTGTTTGATGTGCCGCCCGAAAGTTTTAATCCTCCGCCTAAAGTAATGAGTGGTGTGATACGTTTGCGTAAGAAAGCTGATCCGGTTGCTATCAAGAGTGAGCGTGATCTGTTTGTGTTGGTAAAAGCCGCTTTTAATCAACGAAGAAAAATGCTGCGGAATGCAGTGAAAGGACAATTTGAAGAATCTGTGTTGGCTGATGAAATATTTAATAAAAGAGCCGAGCAGTTAAGTATTGAGCAATTTGCCGCACTCACTTTTCTGATGAGATAAATTAACTGAAGCGAAAAAGAAACCTGTGAAACCGAAAGTCATCATCACCTCTAAAGTAAACGAATACCTTTTGCAGACCTTGGAAGCAAAAGGGTTTGAGGTTATACACCATCCTGAGATTACCAATGCAGCACTCGCAGAAGAGATAGGAGAAGCAACGGGATTATTTGTAACCACCCGCGCCATTGATAAAGCGATGATCGAAAAAGCCACCAAACTGCAATGGATCGGTAGATTGGGTAGCGGTATGGAACTGATTGATGTGGCCTATGCAGAGTCTAAGCAAATCCGCTGTGTAAGCAGTCCGGAAGGCAACCGCAATGCCGTAGCGGAACACGCATTGGGTTTGTTACTCAACCTGATGAATCGCATTAACAGCAGTAACCAGGAGATCAAAGAAGGTAAATGGCTGCGTGATGCGAACCGTGCGGATGAACTTAGCGGCAAAACAGTAGGTATTATCGGCTTTGGAAATACGGGTAGTGCGTTTGCGAAGATCCTCTCATCTTTTGAGGTTACAGTTTTGGCCAATGATGTTTATAAAGCAGGTTTTGCGAAAAACTATATCCGCGAAGCAAGCCTTGAGCAGATAGCCCGGTATGCAGATGTGGTGAGTTTGCATTTGCCTTTAACAGATGATACAAAGCATATGGCCAATGATGAATTTTTCAATGGGCTTCAAAAGCAGCCATATTTTATTAATACCTGTCGCGGAAAAGTAACAGATACAAAGGCATTGATCCGGGCCTTACAAAACGGAAAGATCAAAGCAGCAGCTTTAGATGTTCTGGAGAACGAAAAATTAGACACCTACACAGCTGATGAAAAAGCAGACCTGGATTGGTTACTCGCACAACCCAATGTGATCATTACCCCGCATATTGCCGGCTATAGTTATGAAGCTTTTTACCGGATGGCAAAAGTTGTGTTGGATAAATTGGGGATCTGAAAAACCCAATTCTGAAAATGAAAAGCCTGAAATGAGCATTTCATGGCTCATTCCGGGCCATTTATGTTGGGAAATAGCCAGTATTCCATAAAAATCAGTCTTTTTCAGGTGAGTTTTCTGTGATTTTACTATTTTTGACGCCCTGCAACGCTGCAATCAAATGTGGCGTTGTATTTTTTTTGACCCTTTTAATAGCCCAGAGTATGAGTGATGCTAATATGTACGTGACCCAGGAGACATTTGATAAGATGCGCGAAGAGCTCCATCGTATGAAAGCTGTTGACCGTCCTGCTTCATCTAGAGCTATTGCGGAAGCCCGCGAAAAAGGCGATCTGAAAGAAAATGCTGAATATGATTCTGCCAAAGAAGCCCAAGGCATGCTCGAAGCCAAGATCAAACAACTGGAAGGCGTTATTGCCAATGCCAAAATTGTAGACACAAGTACCATTGATACCAGTAAGGTTACTATTTTAACTAAAGTAACCATTACCAATATGGCCACTAAAAAAACAGTCACTTACCAGCTGGTAGGCGAAAAAGAAGCCGATCTGAAACTCGGTAAGATCTCTGCAGGCTCCCCCATCGGAAAGGGGTTGATGGGCAAGAAAAGAGGTGAAATAGCTGAAATACAGGCACCGAACGGTGTGATGAAGTTCAGGGTGGAAGAGATCACTGTTTAGGAAATTTTGGAAAGTACAATTTTGGAATTTTGAAATTTATTATGGCGCCAACAACCTGTTGGCGCTTTATTTTTGCATTAACTTTTCATTGTTGTTTAAATTTCAAAATCTGCAATTCCAAAATTTCAAAATTACCATGACTATATTTTCTAAGATAATTGCGGGCCAGATCCCTTCTTACAAAATCCTCGAGAACGAAAAATTCTTCGCCTTCCTGGATATCTTTCCTTTGGTAAAGGGGCATGTACTGGTAGTGCCTAAAATTGAGACGGATAAACTGTTTGATCTTACCGATGATTATCTGCAAGAGATCCTTATTTTTTCAAAGCCTATTGCCCATGCGATCGAAAAAACATTCCCCTGTAACCGTTGCGGGATAAGTGTTGTAGGGCTGGAAGTGCCGCATGCACATGTACACCTGATCCCTATTAACAGTGCAGATGATCTGAATTTTAACCGTGCCAAACTCAAATTGTCTGCGGAAGAATTGAAGGAAGTGCAGGAGAAGATTGTTGCTGCGATTAGTTAGGAGTCTGGAGTTAGGAGTTTGGAGTTAGGAGTCTGGAGTTTGGATAGTTTAATACTTCAGACTCCAGACTCCTAACTCCAGACTTATTTCTTCACCCTCCCCGGATTTTTTGCAATAAAATCGTCCCAGCCTTTTAATCCTTTTACTGCTTTACCTAAAACGGAAGAAGTTTGGTAATGATGACAGAGTGCAACGGCCAATGCATCGGTAGCATCAAAGTATTGAGGCTTTTCTTCAATGTTCAATGTTCGCTGCAGCATTTTCCAAACCTGGTCCTTATCTGCATTACCGTTTCCGGTGGTTGACTGTTTTACTTTCTTAGGTGAGTATTCGGTAACCGGTATTTTGGCCTGCATGGCGGCTGCTATGGCTACGCCTTGTGCCCGGCCCAGTTTAAGCATGCTTTGTACATTCTTTCCAAAAAATGGCGCTTCAATGGCAAACGTAGAAGGTTGGTAAAGTTTGATGAGCTCACATACTTTGGTATGGATCATTTCAAGCCGGGCATAGATATCTTTTTCTTTGGTCAGCTTCAGCACATCCATCAAGATTACCTGTGGCTGGCCATTGCTGATACGTAATAAAGCATAGCCCATTAACTGGGTTCCCGGGTCAATGCCTAAAATGATCTCTGGCTTCTTCATGGTTTGGTGAAAATACGGGGTTTGAGGGATTTCGTGAGTAGTGAGTCGTCAGTCGTGAGTGAAGAATGGGCTAAATAAATGATTCTAAAGCTCACGACTGACGACTCACGATTCACGGCCCACATCTCACGCTTTTCTATCTCACCCCGATCACCGTTCTTTGTACTGCCTTAAAATGCCTGATCCTGAATAAGAAACTGAAAATATTTCTCAATTATTTTGTTGGCCCTATCCTGTTTGTATGGTTGTCGTATTCCATTTACAACCAGATACAAAAGCAGGCTGATGTACATCAGTCATGGAACCTGATCGTTGGTGCTATTAACGGCCCCCAAAGCTGGAAATTCTGGTTAGTGATCGTATTGATGTTGGTGAACTGGGGTATAGAGGCGCGTAAATGGCAGGTGCTGGTAGGAGGCATCCAGAAAGTTACTTTCTGGAAGGCTTACAAAGCTGTTTTTGCGGGACAGGCACTGGCCTTCAACACTTTGAACCGTGCGGGTGAATCTGTTGCCAGGTCTATTTACCTCGAAGAGGGTAACCGGTTACGTGGTATCCTTTTATCATTGGTGGGAAGTATGAGCCAGATCATCATTACTTTTTTTATTGGGTTGATCGGGCTTTTATATATGCGGTTTTCGTTATTGGATAACACACATCATCTGGAAGGATTATCAGGGTTTTGGTTAGATAGTCTGATCTGGGTCATTTCAGTGGGAATTGTATTATTTATCCTGCTCTTTTTCCGTTTATCATGGCTGATCCAATTACTGGAAAAAATTCCGTTTATTGGCAAGCACAGATTCTTTGTACAGAAACTGGAAGACTTCCATTGGAAAGAATTAACAAGAATTTTAATCCTTTCTTTCTGCCGATACGTTGTATTTGTACTGCAGTATATATTATTGCTGCAGGTGTTTGAGGTAAATGTGAACTGGATAGATGCAGCCTCCATGGTTTGTGTAATGTTTCTGGTACTGGCTATCGTACCAACCATTGCGCTGGCTGAGTTGGGGTTCAGGGGCAAAGTGAGTATCCAGTTATTTGGATTATTAAGTGCCAATACGGTAGGCATCGTTGCAACCGCTGCAGGTATCTGGATCATTAACCTGATCATTCCGGCTATTGCAGGCAGTTTGTTTATATTGGGGATCAGATTATTCAGAAATAAACAGGTTAATGAGTGAAAAAAACAGGATTGGTATTATTGATGATATTGTGTTGGCGATCCCTGTCGGCAGGTGATGAGTTTTGCGGTATCCGTAACCGGGCTTTTCAGGATGGGGAGAATATCACATTCAATGTTTTTTATTCTGTAGTGGGTCTGTATATCAATGCGGGGTCTGCCAATTTTACGGTTACACAGGAGCATCTCAATGATCATCCGGTTTACCATGTAGTTGGTGTGGGTAGTTCCAATCCCAGCTACGACTGGATCTTTAAAGTACGCGACCGCTACGAATCTTTTATTGATACGGCAACTTTACAGCCATTGAAGTTTATCCGGAATGTAAGCGAAGGTGGATTTAAGAAATACGAGAATGTGAGTTTTAATAAGCAAACATCAACAGCGGTAGCCACGGATGGTGTGTTTAAAGTACCGGCATGTATACAGGATGTGTTGAGTTCGATCTATTATGCCAGGAACATTGATTTCTCAAAGTATCAACCTGATGACAAAATTCCGTTCACTATGTTTCTCGACAATGAGGTCTTTAATCTCTACATCAAATATTTGGGTAAGGAAGAGATCAAAACCAAATACGGAAAATTCAGGGCCATCAAATTCAAGCCCTTGCTGGTAAAAGGTACCCTCTTTGAAGGTGGCGAAAAAATGACGGTTTGGGTAAGTGATGATGCCAACCATATCCCATTACGTATAGAAAGCCCCATTGTAGTGGGAAGCGTGAAAGTGGATATGATGCAATACCGCAACCTGCGTTATCCGCTGAGTTCTATGTTGAGCTTCAGATAAAACCTCAACGGTTACAGATCCTGTTCAACCTCGAATGCCGGTAAGCATAACTGCACAATCCCACAATGAATAAGGCGGCCAGACAAAGGCCAAAAAAGATCCCTCCAAAAAGAGATTGATATCTTTCTTCCCCAAAATAGGCGCAGAAAACAACCGCAACAGCCGACATTAACCCGGAAATACCGGCCATGATGGCGTTGGTGGTACGGTTTGAGATCTCAATTCGGATGTTACAGGTAGCACAGTTCGTAGCTGAAAGATTGTTCAACTGCACGAATTGCTTAAAGGGGATACGCCCA
The DNA here is from genome assembly GCA_947455605.1 of Chitinophagaceae bacterium. Taxonomy (GTDB): domain Bacteria; phylum Bacteroidota; class Bacteroidia; order Chitinophagales; family Chitinophagaceae; genus Sediminibacterium. The sequence continues at coordinate 100,943 of CANGOX010000003.1, read as the reverse complement.
CCACAGTCTGGGCAGGACGCAATTTGGCTTTTGTGCATGGATATTGGATTTAAGTACAAAATTGCTGCACTCAAATTAATGGATATCTCCATAGCCATCCCTATTGAAAACACCGATTTTCATGGGGATAATAACGGTAATAATACATTGAAAATAACTACGGCTTGTAGGGCTATATATCATTCAGGTTGAAGATATCCTTAGGTCTGATACCCTTTTCTGTTGTATGCAGGGTACAACATTCATTTACAGGATCATGCTCAAAATAGAGAATATATTCATTGTCTACAGCCTCCTGCAGAAAGCTTTTCTTCTCCTGCAAGGTGGTTAAGGGGAACATATCATAGGCCATCACATAAGGCAGTGGTATATGGCCCACTGAAGGCAGTAGATCTGCCATATATACGATCGTACGGCCTTTGTAGCTGATCTGGGGCAACATCATTTTATCGGTATGACCATTTACAAACCGTACCCAAATATTTTCAGCAAACGGCGTACTGCTCAGGTTGCCATTTGGGGCAAATCCTTTATCGGGTACATGTAAGAATTGCAATTGCCCGCTTTCTTTGATAGGGAGAATGTTTTCTTTCAGAAATGACGCTTTCTCCCTGTCGTTGGGAACGGTGGCCCATTGCCAATGATCTTCATTACTGTGGTAAACGGCGTTTTTAAAGGCAGGGATCAACTTGTCGCCGTTTCTGGAAATACTACCACCGCAATGATCAAAATGAAGATGCGTTAAGAACACATCGGTGATATCGTCTTTATGAAAACCCAATTTATCAAGAGAGGTATCTAATGTATCACCATGCAGGTGATAATGACTGAAAAATTTCGCATCCTGTTTGTTACCGCAGCCATTGTCAATTAATATCAATCGGTTGCCGTCTTCAATCAATAAGCAACGCAATGCCCAGTTACAGAGATTGTTCTCATCAGCAGGATTTAATTTATTCCACATGCTTTTGGGAACCACACCATACATGGCACCGCCATCTAATTTAAAATATCCGCTGTTTACTGTGTGAAGTTTCATCATTAGTGTACTGCTGCTTTTTTGTTTTGAGATGCCGAAGCAAAGATCAGTAGTATCAGCCCGATCACAAAGAAAACCACCAATGCCAGCACCGAATTTCTTTGTGAGCCTGTGTATTCATTAATATATCCAAAACTGAACATGCCAATTACGATCGCGATCTTTTCTGTTACATCGTAAAAACTGAAGAAAGAAGTGGTGTCCTTGGTTTCAGGCATGAGTTTGGCATAAGTACTACGGCTGAGTGATTGAATGCCACCCATCACAAAACCTACCAATACGGCCAGACCATAAAATTCATTGATACCATCTTTGGGTAACAGATAACCTATCACGCATAAAACGATCCAGATAGACACGGTGATCATCAATGCACGAAAATTGCCGATCTTCTCCGACAGTTTTGCGATCAGATAAGCACCGGGTATGGCTACCAGCTGAATGATCAGAATGGCGATGATGAGATTGGTTGTGGGGATATTCAATTCACTCTTTCCATATAAGGTAGCGGCCAGCATGACCGTTTGTACGCCCATATTATAGAAGAAGAAAGCACCTAAATACTTTTTCAGTACAGGGAGATGCGTTAACTGTTTCCAGACCTTATTGAGTTCCTTGTATCCATGCGTAAATACATTGCCACGATCGCCTGTTTGTTCAATAGGGGTTCCCTTGGGTAGGCGGGCCAGTGAGAATTGACCGAAGCCCCACCACCAGACACCTACCAGTAAAAAAGAAACCTGTGAAGCCTTACCTGTGGTGATACCGAACAGGTCTGGTTTTAAAACAAATACAAAACAGATGATCTGTAAGATCACACTGCCAATATAACCCATGGCAAATCCTTTGGCACTTATACGATCCTGGTCTTCCGGTGCGGCAATCTCGGGCAAATAAGAATTATAGAAAACCAGACTGCTCCAGAAACCCACGCAGGCAATGATCAAACAGAGCAGGCCATAGGCAAGATTGGTCTTGTCGTAAAAATACATAGCACTACAGGCTATACTGCCCATGGTGCAGAAGAAGAACAGGAAACTTTTTTTATTGCCTTTATAGTCTGCTATAGAAGAAAGTAATGGCGACATGATGGCCACAATTAAAAAAGCAATGCCCAATGCATAATTGTATAAGGAGGTATTTACAAACTCTCTTCCGAATAAATGCACTGTATCGTTGGATGTGGCATCATTTCCATCACCGGTAACCGCTTCGTAATAGGCGGGGAAAATGGTAGATGTGATCACCAGATTGTACACGCTGTTGGCCCAATCGTACATGGCCCAGCCGTTGATTACTTTTTTAGGTGCAGTCTTCATGGGAAACCAATTAGTAATTAATAATTAGTAATTAGAAATTATTTGAGGTAGCCGGTTAGTACTAAAGCTAATAATACAGCTCCAACGATCACGCGGTACCAGCCAAAGAGTTTGAAGCCATGTTTCTGGAGAAAGCCGATAAAGAATTTGATGGCGAGCATAGCTACTATAAAAGCTACAATATTTCCAAGGCCTAGCGCGATCAGATTGTCTTTGTTTTTTAAGAGTTCCGGATTTTCTTTCCAGGCTTTTAATAATTTATAACCTGTGGCAGCGGCCATCGTAGGCACTGCTAAAAAAAATGAAAATTCGGCTGCAAGGTTACGGGTCAATTTTTGTTGCATACCGCCAATGATACTTGCGGCACTGCGGCTGGTGCCGGGGATCATGGCCAGGCATTGCCAAATACCAATGGTGAATGCCTTTGACAGGCTGATATTCTCTTCTTTTTCAACAGTGGGTTGCTGAAACAGTTTATCAATGAATAATAAGATCAACCCGCCTATTAACATAGTAACCGATACTGTTAAAGGACTTTCCAGTAGTGCATCAATCTTCTTTGAAAAAATAGCCCCCAATGCCAAAGCCGGTATAACGGCAACGATCAGTTTGATATAAAAGTTAAAGCGGTTTAGGGGAAAGAATTTTTTCCAGTACAATACAACCACCGATAAAATAGCACCCAGCTGGATGGCCACTTCAAATAATTTGGTGAAGGGGTCGGCCGCAATGCCAAGGATGGAACTGGTGATGATCATGTGCCCGGTGGAGGAGATGGGCAGAAATTCAGTTAATCCTTCAACAATGGCAATAACTAGGGTTTGAAAAATCGTCATATTAGTTTGGTTTGCGTTTACCCGTACCGTACCACAATGGGTATATAAACGGGGTTAATAAAGATAGTGGGAAAGATTGAATTCGCGGTTCTTTTGAACCTTGTTACCCACCCCCACCCCTCCCAGGAGGGGATATCTTTTGAGAGCTTATATTGTTGGGAGGAAAATCAAGAAATAGTAGTGCACATAAAAAAAGCGGTGCCTGGCACCGCCTAATGACTTTAGACAATAAACTACAGACTCAAAACTTTCTTAAGCTGCTTTGGGTTTTTTAAAGATGGCATACACTTCAATCATCAACCCCAGAATAAACAGGATAGGGGCAAGGGTAATACGGGTGGCACTGTATACTTCTTTAGTGTCGAATACTTTTGGATCAGTGCTCTTTCCGCCACTCATCAGCAACATAGCCAAAGCGATCACTACACCACCGATCAGCATCCAGGTATAATTTTCTTTGGTAAATAAAGTAGAATCTACATTTTGTTGTTTACGCTCGCTCATATAGGTTTTTTAAAGTTGTAAGATAGCTTTTTTAGTCTGGAGTCTGGAGTTGGGAGTCATAAAAAACACTCCTGACTCCCAACTCCAGACTCCAGACTTTTCTAATACAGTTCGTCCAGTTTCATTTTCAGATATTTCATCACACTCCTGTGGGTACTATATACCGAAATGCCCACGCCCAGCAAGATCAATCCACCAAAAAGAATAATGGTCAGTTTCGTATCGCGGATCACTTTTAATTGAGGGAACTGGCTCTCGGCCCAGCCGATAATGGAAAACAGCAAAATGATGGCAATACCGGAACTGATCAATCCGTTGATCAATGCGCGTATGCCCAACGGACGGGCGATAAAACTCCTGGTTGCACCCACCATTTGCATGGTCTTAATTAAAAAACGGTTACTAAACATGGCCAGTCTTATCGTATTGTCAATACTGAAAGTAACGATCAAACAAAGAATAATGGCCACTACCAGAAAGATCAGGCCTAATTTGGATGCCCGCTCATTCAGATTACTTACCAGACTTTTTGGGTATTGGATTTCTGTAATCTGGTCGCCATAAGCCGCCATCAGGTTAGCGGATATTTTGGAAAGGCTATCGGTATTCACATATTCAGCCTTTGCATAAAAATCAATACTCTCGGGTAAAGGATTCACATCAAGGATCTTGGCCCAGTCTTCATTGTTCTCTTTGTTCCAGATCTGCTTGGCTGTGTTCTTGTCTACATAGGTCACATTTTTCGCAAAAGACTGTTTGGAAATATAGAGCTGGATCTGGCCGATCGTATCCTTGTTCAGGGTACGCAGATAGGCACTCAGGCGGATATCTTCTTTAAAGGCATTACCCACTGAATTGATATTCAGAAAGAACCAGCCCATGATACCCATGATCAATAAAACCAGTGCCACACCCACAATACTGTAAATGTAATTGGGCTTGCTGCGTTTTAATGATGCTTTCCCGATGATCGCCATGCTAAATATTTTTAATATAAATGCCTTTTCCCCGTTGCGGGGCTTAGGGCAAATGTACGGTTTTGAAGCCTAAACACTTACATTTGCAGCCATTCTAACATTGATTTTACATTTGAAAATAGGGCATTCCGTGAGGAATCCGGTTAAAGGAATGTTAGGATTCGTTGATTTTGGAATTTTGGAATTGGGAAATTTTGGAATTTACCTTCTTTGATCAATTTCTGCTCCTTCAAAATTCATGATTCCTTGTTCGATATTCAAAATTTAAAAAGTCATCATCTAAAATAAAGCCCTTCAAGGGCATGGGTATGGAATACAACTTCAGAGACATAGAGAAAAAATGGCAGGCGCACTGGAAAGAATCCGGTGCTTATAAGGTTAGCAATGAAAGCAGCAAACCCAAATTTTATGTGTTGGATATGTTCCCTTACCCAAGTGGGGCAGGGTTGCACGTAGGACATCCGCTGGGCTATATCGCTTCAGATATTTACAGCCGCTTTAAAAGGTTGAAGGGCTTTAATGTATTACACCCTATGGGGTATGATGCATTCGGACTGCCGGCAGAACAATATGCCATTGAACATGGTGTACATCCTGCCAAAAGCACGGCGCAGAATATTGATAATTTTCGCGGACAACTTGATAACATAGGCTTTTGTTTCGACTGGGATCGTGAAGTTCGTACCTGTGAGCCTGGTTATTATAAGTGGACGCAGTGGATCTTCTTACAACTTTTTAATAGTTTTTACAATCGTTTAACGCAGAAGGCTGAAAGCTTAACCCTTTTGGTGGTGGAGTTTGAAAATAATGGGAATGCCAAACATGAGTGTCCGGGTGATGGCTCTATAAAATTTACAGCTGAAAAATGGAAAGCTTTTTCTGAAAAAGAAAAGCAGGACATTCTTATGAACTATCGCCTTGCCTTTTGTGGTTATGGCGAAGTAAACTGGTGTGAGGCTTTGGGAACTGTGCTGGCCAATGATGAAGTGGTGAATGGTGTGAGTGAGCGTGGCGGACATCCGGTGGTAAAAAAGAAACTACGTCAATGGTATCTGCGTATCACTGAATATGCGGATCGTTTATTGTCTGGATTAGATACGATCGAGTTCAGCGAGGCCATGAAAGAAATGCAGACCAACTGGATCGGAAAATCTTATGGGGCCGAGATTGACTTTGTGATCGTGAGTCGTCAATCGTTAGACGTGAATGCCAAACCCAGCACTCACAACTCACCACTCACGGTCTACACTACACGTCCCGATACCATCTTTGGCGTAGACTTTATGGTAGTAGCCCCCGAACATGAATTGATAGAAAAAATCACAACACCTGATCAAAAGCAAGCGGTAGAAGAATACATCACTTATGTAAAAAGCCGCAGCGACCGTGAAAGGCAGGCGGAGAAAAAGATCAGCGGTTGTTTTACAGGTGCTTATGCTGTAAATCCGTTCAATCAAAAACAAATTCCGATCTGGATCTCCGAGTATGTTCTGGCAGGTTACGGAACCGGAGCCATTATGGGTGTGCCTTGTGGTGATGAACGTGACCATAGGTTTGCGAAACATTTTAATATACCTATCAGCAATATTATTGGAGAACATTATAATGGGGTGGATGCCAATCCAACCAAAGATGCCAAATTGGAGAACAGTGAATTTCTGAATGGCGTGGTGATGCGTGATGCCATTGCAATTGTGAATGAGAAACTGGAAGAAATGGGCATTGGCAAAAAGAAAGTGAATTACAAAATGCGTGATGCCGCATTCAGCCGCCAACGCTATTGGGGTGAGCCGTTTCCGATTGTTTGGAAAGACGGAATCGCCTATCCTTTAGATGAAAAAGAATTGCCTCTCTTATTGCCGGAAGTAGAAAGCTATAGTCCCGGTCCCGATGGTGAAGGTCCATTAGCTAACATATCAGATTGGAAAAATCAATACGCATCCCTTCTCCTCCCAGGGGAAGGTCAGGATGGGGTAACAGGCGGGGTGCTCGAAACAAACACCATGCCCGGGTATGCCGGAAGTAGCTGGTATTTTCTCCGATACATGGATCCACATAACAACGAAACCTTTTGCGATAGAAAAGTAAGCGATTACTGGAACCAGGTAGACCTGTACATCGGCGGAACTGAACATGCTGTGGGACATTTATTATACAGCCGTATGTGGACCAAAGCCTTGTGCGATCTGGGGCATATCAGTTTTGATGAGCCATTCAGAAAATTGTTGAACCAGGGGATGATACAGGGAAGTTCGAGATTTGTATATCGTTTAAAAGGCACCAATAAATTTGTTTCTCATGGATTGCTGGATGGGGCTGCTTATAAAATAGAAGACACAGATCCGATCAGAGTAGATGTAAATTTTGTTGATGGTGTTGAACTTGATATAGAAACTTTTAAGAAGTGGAGAAATGGCGAGTATGCTGCGGCAGAATTCATTTTAGATGCCGGGAAATATATCTGTGGTTCAGAGGTAGAGAAAATGTCCAAATCCAAATTCAATACGGTAAATCCGGATGAACTGGTTAATAAATTTGGTGCCGATACTTTCCGGATGTACGAGATGTTCCTTGGCCCGGTAGACCAGAGCAAACCCTGGGATACCAAGGGTATTGAAGGGGTTCACCGCTTCCTCAAAAAACTATGGCGTTTATTCTTTGATGAGATCAAGGGCAAAGTATGGAATGAAGAAAAAGCTACCCCTGAAGAACTGAAAGTATTACATCGCTGCATCAAGAAAATTGAAGATGATACAGAACGTTACAGTTTCAATACAGCCGTAAGCGGATTCATGATCTGTGTAAATGAATTGGCTGATCTCAAATGTAATAAGCGGGAAGTACTGGAATCCTTACTCATCATGCTCACACCGTATGCACCACATATCAGTGAAGAGCTCTGGGGTGCATTGGGCAATAAAGGTTCAGTTCTGGATGCCGGCTATCCAAAATTTGAAGAGAAGTATGTAATTGAATCATCTAAGGAATACCCGGTGAGTATTAATGGTAAAGTTCGCACCAATATTACGCTGCCACTTGATATTACACAAGCAGAGGTTGACCCTATCGTTATCGCGAACGAAGTAGTGCAGAAATGGCTAGAGGGCAAAGAGCCTAAGAAGATCATTTTTGTGAAGGGGAAGATGATCAATGTGGTGATATAAAATCTTTCACGCAGAGGCGCAAAGGCGCAGTTTTCTTAACTGCGCCTTTGCGCCTCTGCGTGCATAAAATACTCCGTTCACCGAATAACAAAGGTGCTCACCGTATTCATGTAAAATATGCCTTCCCCATCGGTATTTCACCCTCAGTTCCTTATCTTCACTACCCTAAAACTAAACACATGAGAACCTCCCGATGGCTGCTCCTGTTGCTTGCCTCTGCAACGATCAGCTCTGTTCAGGCACAGAAAAAGCAGTTTGATAATAACGACCTGCTGGCCAACAAACTGCCTAAAAATTTCTATAACGCATTACCCTCTGTGATCAAATGGATAGACGATGAACATGTGATCATCAACCAAAAGATCCATCCGGATTCTACAGCTAAGAATTATATTCTGGATATCAAAGCGGGCACCTTTACTGAAACCAAAGAAGGTGGCAACGCCGGTGGATTTGGTGGCGGCCGCGGTGGTGGTGGAAGAGGTGGATTTGGCGGCGGTGCAGAATCCACTTCTGGCAAATCGGTTTCCGTTCGAGATAATGATCTCTACTATCGAAGCAACGGCGTTGAGAAACGCTTAACGAATGATAAGGATGAGGAAAAAAATCCAACTTTTTCTCCCGACAGTAACTATGTGGGCTATACCAAGAACAATAATCTATATACGTATAACCTAACAACCAACAAAGAAACCCAGTTAACAACCGATGGCACGTTCACAACCTTGAACGGTTATGCAAGTTGGGTATATTTTGAAGAGATCTTTGGACGCGCCACCCGTTACAGAGCTTTCTGGTGGAGCCCAGACAGTAAGCAGATCGCTTACATGCATTTTGATGAAAGTATGGTGCCTATGTTCCCTATTTATGTAAGTGAAGGACAACATGGATATATTGAACAAACGCGATACCCTTTACCCGGTGATAAAAATCCGGAAGTAAAGATAGGTCTGGTTAATCCTGATGGTGGTTCTACCACCTGGGCAGATTTTAATGAGAAAGACGATCAGTACTTCGGCTGGCCTACCTGGCATCCACTTACACACCAGTTAATGGTGTACTGGATGAACCGTGATCAGAATACTTTGAAAATTTATGAAGTAAACAGAACCAACGGCAGTAAGAAAGAATGGTATGTAGAAAATCAAAAAACCTGGATCGATCTGGAAGACCGTGTTGGTGGCCGTTTAAACTTTTTAACTAGTGGTAAAGGTGTGATCATCCAAAGTGATAAAACAGGTTGGAATCATTTGTACATGTATAATATGGATGGCACATTCAAGAATGCAATCACAACCGGAAAATTCACCGTAACCAATATCCGTTTTATTGACGAGAAAAATGAGACTGTATATTTTACAGGCCGTAGTCGTGAGAATACAGCGAGAACAGATCTCTACAGCGTTAAATTCAATGGTTCCGCATTAACCCGTTTAACATTCGGAGAGTATAATCACGCACAAACCAATCTCTCTCCCAATGCAAAATATTTTGTTACTTCTTACAGCAATGCCAACTCACCCACTAAAATGAGTTTGGTTGATAACAAAGGGAAAATTGTAAAAGAACTGGGTGATATGAGGTCTCCGGAGATCGATAATTATGACCTGGCTAAAACAGAACTCATCCGTATCAAAAGTGAAGATGGCTTGTACGACCTGCCAGCTATGGTAACCTGGCCCGCACATATGGATCCGAATAAAAAATATCCCATGCTGATCAGTATCTATGGCGGCCCTAATGCAGGAACTGTAATGGATACCTGGTCATGGAATGCCAACCGCCAGTTCTACGCCAATGAAGGGATGATACAGGTAGCTTTTGATCACCGGGCCAGTGGACATTTTGGTAAAGAAGGTGTGAACTATATGTACCACAATTTAGGTTTCTGGGAAATGGCCGATTATAAAACCATGGCCAAATGGTTTATTGCAAACGGACATGCAGATGCTTCTAAAATATGCATTACCGGATTCAGCTATGGTGGATATATGAGTGCGTATGCATTAACCTATGGCGCCGATGTATTCACACACGGAATGGCCGGCGGAACGGTTGCTGACTGGAGTTTATACGATACCCATTACACAGAAAGATACATGGGTACCCCACAGAATAATCCTGATGGCTACAAAAGCAGCAGCGTGTTAAGCTATATTGATAAATACAAGGGCATGTTGCAGATCGTGCACGGAACCAGTGATGATAATGTGCACATGCAGAACAGTATCCAGATCATCAGCGCAATGGAAGATAAGGGTAAGGATTTCGAATTCATGCTTTACCCTGGCGGCAGGCATGGATGGGGTGGGGCAAAAGGCAATCACTTTACGAATCTGAAAACCAAGTTTATTTATAAATATCTATTGGAGAAACCGGTACCGAAAGCCCTATTAAGGTAATGCTTAAGACAATATCATAGGTTTAAAAGGTTCCGCAACTGCGGGACCTTTTAATTTACAAAATAACCGAAAAGTAACGCGGGCATAATAGAAGTAATACGGGGTAGGTATTACTTGAAAGCCTTGTTTACCGTACATCTAAATTCCTTTTCCAAGGATTTCTGAAAGTCTTATATTGTATTTCCAACCAAAACTTTGCGAAATGAGAAAGCTGCTGATCCTTTCCCTGGCATGTATTGCCTGTATGAGCGCCGTTGCACAAACGGCTGATGCTTATTTTTTATCAAATCCCTGTTTAACACCTGATGCACAAACGGTTGTTTTCAGTTATGAAGGCGATCTGTGGAAAGCCGCTGTAGGTAACGGCCAGGCAGTTCGTTTAACGGCTATGCAGGGTTATGAAACCAACGCTAAAATATCACCCGATGGCAAATGGCTGGCATTTACCGGCAGACAATTGGGTAATGGGGATGTATTCGTTATGCCTTTGGCTGGCGGAGAGATCAAACAACTCACATTCCATAGTGCCAATGATGAAGTGAACAGCTGGAGCTGGGATAGTAAAACGATTTATTTCACGTCGAACCGAGCCGGACAACCCTCGGGTTATACTGTTGGTATCAATGGCGGTACACCGCAGCGTTTATTTGGAGATCATTATTTTTTGTATGACCACGGTTTATTTGAACATCCTTCTTCCGGTGAGATCTTTTTTAATGATACCTGGGAAAGCAGCAACCAGGTAGCCCGCAAAAGGTATAAGGGTCCTTTTAACCCGGATATACAATCGTATAATATCAAAACCAAACAGTATAAGAAATATACCGATTGGGAAGGAAAGGATTTTGGTGTGAGTATCGACAAAAGCGGAAATATTTATTTTATTTCTGATGAAGCCAATGGGGAGTACAATCTCTACACATTTGAAAAAGGAAAGAAAACAGCGCTTACCAAATTCCCTACTTCTATCAAAACACCGATCGTGAATGCCAATGGTGGCAAGATCGTGTTTGAAAAAGATTACCAGTTATGGATGTATGATGTGGCCGCCGGAAAAAGCGAGAAATTGGATATCAAAGTATTACGCAACAATATTCTGCCTGCAGAGAAGGATTATGAAGTGACCAGAAATATTTCCAATTTTGATATTTCTCCTGATGGAAAGAAACTGGCTTTCACTTCGCGTGGTGAACTGTTTGTGAGTGATGTAGAAGGGAAATTTGTGCAGCATATCAATAAGAAAAATGCAGAAAGGGCCAGAGAAGTAAAATGGATGAGTGATAACAAAACCTTAGTGTTTAACCAGACAACAGGCGGATATCTGAACCTGTATACCGTTACAGCAGATGGCAGTTCGCCCATTAAGCAGATCACTACCGATAAGAAAGATAACCGTTCATTGGTGTTCAATAAAGCCAGAACCAAAGCTGTTTATCTGAGTGGCAGGGATGAAGTGCGTTTGCTTGATCTGAAAACAATGGAGAATAAAACACTTGTGAAAGATGAGATCTGGGCTTTCCAGAATTCTGATCCCGGTTTTTCTCCCAATGATGAATATGTGTTGTTTACCGTAGTAAGAAATTTTGAACAGGATATTGTGATCCATAATATCAAAGAGAATAAAACCACTAATCTGACCAATACCGGAGTTACGGAATCCAATCCTGTGTGGTCGCCTGACAGTAAATACATTTATTTCAATTCGTCAAGAACGCGCCCCTCATATCCATTTGGTATGCAGAACCCACGCATTTATCGTATGCCATTGGAGAAGATCGATGATCCTTATCGCAGTGATAAATACAATGAACTGTTCAAGACTGAGAAAAAAGAAAAAGATACTTCTAAGAAAGAGCCGGTAGTGGTTCCGATCATGGTAGATGCGGAAAATATCATGGACAGGCTGGAGCAGGTTGGCCCGAGCTTTGGGTCGCAATATTTACAGGCAGTGGTTCAGAAAGGAGAGAAGACTATTGTGCTATATGCAAGCGATCATGCCGAAGGCAGGCCTGCTTTATGGAAGACTACGCTCGAGCCTTTTGAAAATCCAAAGACAGAACGGATAGCCGGTGCAGATGCTTTTGGATTTGATTATGCCGAAGCGGGTGATAAAGGCTTTGTATTATTTAACGGCGGGATCTATAAACTAAATCTGGATGCCAATAAAGTAGATCCGATTTCCATCAGCAGCACTTTCCGCAGAAACCTGGCGGAAGAGTTTGCTCAGATCTTTGAAGAAGCCTGGGCACAGGTAGAGGAAAATTATTATGATGAGAAATTTCATGGCCTCGACTGGCAGGCTACTAAAAAAAGATATGAGACCTTTATTCCAAAACTCAATAACCGTGCAGATCTCCGCACTTTATTAAGTGATATGCTGGGCGAGTTGAATTCTTCCCATCAGGGTTTTAGCTCAAGAGGCGATGAAGAGAATATTACGCTATCTAACCGAACCATGGAAACAGGTGTTCAGTTTGAAAACAATGATCCGTTCAAAGTGAAATATGTGATCAAAAAAACGAATGCGGATAAAAAATCGATCGATATACAGCCCGGGGATATTCTTACAAAAGTAGATGATGAAGCGGTTGATAAGAATTTGGACAGGAGTGTGTACTTCAGCAAACCTTCATTGGACCGGGAAATTAAATTGAGTTTTGACCGGAATGGTAAAAATATAGATGTAAAAATTCATCCGCAACCATCCGTTGCCGGCAACCTATATGATGAATGGATTGATGATAACCAGAAGCGGGTGGATGTAAAAAGTAAGAACCGGATCGCCTATCATTGTATGAAGGATATGGGTACCGGTGAATTGGAAAAATTCCTGATCGATATGACGCAGGATTTTTACAAGAAAGATGCCATGATCCTTGATCTGCGTTATAATACCGGTGGTAATGTACACGATGAAGTATTGAAATTCTTAAGTCAGCGCGCTTATCTGAAATGGAAATACCGGGAAGGGAAACTCGCCCCGCAATCCAATTTTGCCCCTTCTGATAAACCCATCATTCTCTTAACAAACGAACAATCATTAAGTGATGCAGAAATGACTTCACAGGGCTTCAAAGCCTTGAAACTGGGTAAGATCGTAGGTACAGGTACTTATCGCTGGATCATTTTTACCAGCGGTGCCGGTTTGGTAGATGGATCTTTTGTACGATTACCAAGCTGGGGTTGTTATTCACTGGATGGAAAGGATATAGAAAAGACCGGTGTAGAACCCGATATCTATGTGGGTATGAATTTTGAAGACCGTATTAATCATCGCGATCCGCAACTGGACAAGGCAATCGAAGAGATCCTGAAACAGTTGAAATAAGATCCGATAAAATGTTTTTAAAAGCCGCTGTAACAAAACAGCGGCTTTTTTGTTATACAGACAAACCCTAAGTTATGCAATGGATACTATCGATTTTATTCACTCTGTTTATAGCACCGGTATTTGCACAGGATCAAAAAGCAGTTGTATCCGTTAATGACTTTACCCCGGCATTGGGCCCTTTAAAAGGAACCCTTACTTATCTTGACTATACTTCAGGTAAACCTTTTACCATGCCGGCCAATGTAACAATAAGTGTTTCCGCTGGAAAGCCGAATGGGATCATACTGGCTCTGGATTACCCCAAAGAACCTCAAGCGAATGGTAATGATACCTTAGTTATCAGTAATGGGGGGGCTTTATTGAATGGAGGAAAGATCGTTTCCAAAAAACAACTGGCTGATGGTTCGCTGGAGATCATTACCGATAAAGAAGGGATGGATGGAAATGATAACAAAAAAGCATTACTGCGACATATCTACAATATCAGTAAAACGAAATTCAGTAATAGAAAAGAAGTAAAATTTGAAGGAACGGTTGTATGGATATTGCGCAATGAATATACTTTCAGCCGGTAATATGCCTTTTATGGAATCATGCAAAAAATGATTTACTTCATGATCTATGGTTTAGTTTTGGAGAAGTATCTTACCATACTAATAGCAGGTAATGCAGAAAACAAATCTTTATAAATGGTTGGCAATGATCGATACGGCTGCTGTGGTGCCTTATAACAGTATGGCTGATAAACTGTTACTTCTTGATTTTACAGATGCAAACAAAACGCTTACAGCTGAGGTCGTAAATAATATAGACCTTTTTTCTGCCTATGTATCTAAACAGTTGTTCGATGCAGGTGCTACCTATGGGATTGGAGGTTACAATGAACATCGCACCGTATATAGCAGAAGTAAAGTTTTTGATTCACCGGAATCCAACGAAGAACCCCGCCGTTTGCATTTAGGTGTTGATATCTGGGGGCCGGCAGGTACTCCGGTATTTGCTCCGCTGGAAGGGATCGTACACAGCTTCGCTTTTAATGATCAGTATGGCGATTATGGGGCAACCATTATCCTGCATCATGAATGGAATAATTTTTCATTCCATAGTTTATACGGGCATCTCTCACTAAAAGATCTGGAAGGTTTAACAGAAGGCAGGCAAATACAATCCGGGGAACTCATCGCTCATTTTGGTGAACCCAAAGAAAATGGCCATTGGCCCCCACACCTGCATTTTCAATTGATCATAGACATGGAGGGAAAGAAAGGAGACTATCCTGGTGTTTGCAAATTCAGTGAACGGGAAAAATATTTATTGAATTCACCAGACCCGGATATGATCCTGGGTATGATGAAACATGCGTCAGCCGGCTGATAATGCTTTGGCTAATTCTGTCCATTCGTCCTTTAGAGATAAGTTAGATGGGCTCTTCCCGCCTCTTCTGTACCAATATCCTGCATTTCCGGTATCTCCTTCTTTTCGATGGAGATAGGCGTGCACCCAGGCTGAGTTTTTGTCTTCCAGATCATTGATCAGATCATGCGCGGTATGCCAATCCTCTTTGGCATCATACCATAAAGCCTGCAGAGGAAGTGAAAGATTATCCGGCGGACTGGTTTGTGAAAGGCTTTCTATGAATATGTGGAAATGCATAATGGAAAATATAAAAATGTTCAAACAAAAACGACATTTCTACGAAGAATGAGGAGAAATCTTTTGAAGTTATCAGTAACTATCAAAAGATTTCTCCTCGTCGTTCCTCCTCGTTGAAATGACGAATTAGTTCAATATTCCCATCCTCTACCAAGGCAACTCATTACCCAGGTGAATATATTTTCCGGTAGGGCCATCTGCGTTTAACAAGGCCAGCGCAACCGATGTTTTTGCACCATCTGCAATTTCCATTGGAGCGGCATCGGTACCCATATCTGTTTTAACCCAACCCGGATGTGCGGAATTTACTTTGATCTTTGTTTCAGCCAAAGCAGCTGCCAGGTGGATAGTAAAAGAATTCAAGGCTGTTTTAGAAGTATCATAAGCAAATAACTTTGATGAATAAATTGGAGAAGCAGGGTTGGCATGCAATGCCAGCGAACCTAAAATACTGCTCAGGTTTACGATACGTCCGGCTTCACTTTTTTTGATCAATGGCAGTAAGGCATTTGTCAATTTTACAACATTGAAGAAATTGGTGTCCAGTGTTTGGCGTAAAGCTTGTTCACTGATATTTTCTGTATTGTTGATTCCCCAGTTCTCACTTTCTACCTGTATACCCGCATTGTTTATCAGGATGTCGAGTTTGCCGTAAGTGGAACTGATGTACTCTACGGCCGCCTTGATGTCAGCCTCATTATCTACATCGAGTTTCAGAAATTCGATATCGATACCTTCTTTTTTCAATAGTTCTACTGCATAGTTGCCTTTTTCTTCGTTGCGTGCTGCAGCAATAATGGTTACCCCTTCATTGCCCAGTTGACGAGCGGTTTCAAAGCCGATACCTTTATTGGCACCGGTGATTAATGCGATTTTTTTTGACATTTTCTGTTTTTTAGTAGTTGTTTATAGTTCTTTATGCGTTGTATATTGCTGCAAATGATTTAGCGAAGTCTTCCAGTTTTACTTTTTCAAAACTTGCAGGACGGTTCTTAAAATAATCCGCAAACATATCACCGGTCTGAATAGAATGATTCATCTCTGCATAATTCTTAGCGATCTCTTCCGGTAAGCCTGCCTGAATCATTCCCCCCAATGCTTGTTCGTCTGTAAAAGGCACCCATTTGAGATCTGGTTTGCCAATGGCAGCACCCAGCACTGCAGCGATCTTGTCGGTTGATACTTCATCGCTTGCGAAATAGCGAATGCTGTGCCCGGTAAAAGAAAGTTGTAATAATTCTTCTGCAGCAATTGCAGCTATATCTACCGGTGCCACAATTGGAAACTTTCCTTCAGCGGCCACAAAATTGGCACCGATAATTCCCATACCTTTTATCATACCTACATTCGCCAGAAAGTTATTATAGAAATAGGGAGGTCGTAAATGTTTGATGTTTACATCCGTTAAAGTATTCAACGACTGTTCAACACGATACAAACCGCTTACAGGCCCAACACCATCCGGCAAATGCGCACCAATACTGCTAAGGTTTACAACATACTTTACACCCGCAGCCTTTATTGCCTGCGTATATTTTTCGCCGATGTTCCCGATATGTGCTTTCCAGTCTGTTGCACTATGTGTAGGGGGAACCATTGTGTAAACTGCATCTGCTCCGGTGAAAACTGAGGTTAAAAACGAAAGGTCTTCTACAGATCCTACTGCAGCTTTTGCACCTGCATCTGTTAGAGCGGTAAGATTTGCAGCGTTACGTCCGATAACGGTTACATCATGACCAGCTTTCAATAATTGTAAAGCCAATGGCTTCGAAATGTTTCCGGCTCCGCCGGTGATTACGTATTTCATGGGTTTGTGTTTATGTTATATAATATTTGTATATACAAATGATTGAACAAAAAAATTAGCCTTCTAATTTATCGGCTATCAAATTCATATTACGTACAAAGGTTTTGCTTTCTTCCTTGCCCAGGATCTTTACATATTTGTCGGTGAATTCCTCTACGCATAGCTTTAATTGTGGCTTTAGGTCCTTGCCTTTCTGGGTGGGGTATACATTGGTCAATTTGCCTTCAGTTGCACGGATCACCAGTTTTCTCTCTTCCAGTTTTTCAATCAAGCGGGTAATGGTACTGGGGGTTAACTGTAATTGCTCGGCAATCTGTCCGGCCTGCATACCCGGCTCTTCCAATACCAATAAAAGCAGGTAGGCATGGCTGGGCGACATATCCACTTTCTTCCAGCTTTCTGTAGCCAGTTTCTCAATTTTACGTGCCAGGGCATTGGTGGTAAAATAAAGACAGTTACAATATTTGCTTTCCGATGATTTCATTGATAGAACAAAGATAAAGACATTTCATTTGTATATACAAATAATTTAAAAAATATTTGTTCTCACCCGGATAACCTGTTACTGTGCCTATTATACAGCCGGCAACCCAAACTGTGCCTTTGTGTGCTTTTTCTTCTCACACAAAGGCAGGGTTAAGAAATGGATGGATAGTATTTTGTAGTTTTGAACAGTATGTCAAATGCAAATCTCAACAGCGAGCCGTCAAATCTAACCCCTGCCGACAAGGAGTTTGAGAATACCATCCGTCCCAAAGAAATAGATGATTTTTCGGGTCAGCCGCAGCTGATCGAGAACCTGGGCATTTTTATCAAGGCAGCTAAATTACGCGGTGAGGCTTTGGATCATATTTTGTTTCATGGCCCACCAGGTTTAGGGAAAACAACCCTTAGCAGAATTGTAGCCAATGAATTGGGTGTGAATATCAAAGAAACTTCCGGCCCGGTAATAGAAAAACCCGGAGATCTGGCCGGACTGCTTACCAACCTTCAGCCAAATGATGTTTTATTTATAGATGAGATCCATCGATTAAGTACTGTGGTAGAAGAGTACCTATACGCAGCCATGGAAGATTTTCGGATTGATATTATGATCGATACCGGACCTAATGCCCGAAGCATCCAGATCAATCTGAATCCGTTTACACTGGTGGGGGCCACCACAAGAAGTGGCTTGTTAACAGCGCCATTGTTATCACGTTTTGGTATCAAATCAAGACTGGAATATTATAATGCAGATGTGCTTAAGAAGATCATTGAAAGAAGTGCTGCTATTTTACAAACTTCGATCACATCTGAAGCAGCTTACGAAATTGCAAGAAGGAGCCGGGGTACCCCACGTATTGCCAACAGTCTGTTGAGAAGAGTGCGCGATTTTGCCCAGGTACTGAACGATGGTAAGATCGATATTGGCATTACCCAGCATTCCCTGAAAGCATTGAATGTGGATGCACATGGGCTGGATGAAATGGACAACCGAATACTCGTTTCCATCATTGATAAATTTAAAGGTGGTCCCGTTGGTCTTACCACCATAGCC
Source organism: Chitinophagaceae bacterium (assembly GCA_947455605.1). Taxonomy (GTDB): domain Bacteria; phylum Bacteroidota; class Bacteroidia; order Chitinophagales; family Chitinophagaceae; genus Sediminibacterium. The sequence goes on along the minus strand of CANGOX010000003.1, from coordinate 82,371 downwards.
ACGGCAGTAGGCGAAGAAGCCGGAACGATCGAAGAAGTGTATGAACCTTTTTTGATACAGGAAGGATTTCTCCAAAGAACACCACGTGGCCGTGAAGTAACGGCTAAGGCATATGAACATTTAGGAAGGCATCCATTAACAGGAAATCAATCTGAACTTTTTAGATAAAATATTGTCATCAGTAATAAAAAAATACCCCGCTTATTGCGGGGTATTTTTTTATTACTGATTTATAACTAAGGTGCAACAAGTCTAAATCCATTCCCATGGATATTCACGATTTCTATATTCGTATCATCTTTCAGGTACTTACGTAGTTTGGCAATATACACATCCATGCTACGTCCATTGAAATAGGTATCACTGCCCCAGATCTTCTTTAAGGCTCTTTCACGTGGTAAAAGATCATTCTTATGTTCTGCCAGCATTTTCAATAATTCATTCTCTTTGGGAGAAAGTGTTTGTGTGAGATCATCATGCTTCAACTCACGCAATTTTGGGTTAAAATGGTAACGGCCCAGATCGAATTCAATGTTATCACTGATGCGGTTCTCCTCTTCATTTCGTTTCAAAATTGCTTTGATCTTCAGCAACAATACCTCACTGTCAAATGGTTTGGTGATATAATCATCCGCGCCCAATTTGTACCCTTGGATAATATCATCTTTCATGGTTTTGGCACTCAAAAAGAACAAGGGTATATCCGGATCTACATCGCGGATCTCTTCTGCCAGTGTAAATCCATCCATATTCGGCATCATTACATCCAGCAGGCAGATATCAAATTTTTCACGCTGAAAAGCGGCAAGACCCAAACGGCCATCTCTTTCGAGGGTAACATCGTATTCATTTAATTCCAAATAGTTTTTGAGTACCATTCCGAGATTCGTATCATCTTCGCAAAGGAGTATTTTACTTTTTTTGTCTTCCATGTGTTCGTTATTTAACGTGAAATAAAGATAAAAGAATGCCAATTCACAAATGCCAGATGAAATCTTTTGTTAAAACGGATGACTAAGGCTTATGTGCCGGTGAAAGTTAATTATTTTCTGAAAGGAAACCACAATAATCATTTACACATTATTGCATAAATAGGTCTGATTGTTACATATGTTACAGAATCTTTTATTTTTACCATCCTAAACATCTTTTTATGCTGTTGACACCGGATAATAAACTGAAAAAACTGATTGTGATCGGCGATAGGGTATTGATACGTCCCTCAAAACCTGATGAACAAACTGTGAGCGGTCTATACCTGCCACCGGGTGTTCAGGAAAAAGAAAAAGTGCAGCAGGGGTATATCATTAAAACAGGCCCCGGTTATGCCATCCCCATGCCGGTAGATGATGAACCATGGAAATCTGATGAGGAGAATGTAAAGTATGTTCCATTGCAAGCCAGGGAAGGAGATCTGGCCATCTTTTTGGTTAGCGGTGCCACGGAAGTTATGTATGAGAATGAAAAATATTTTATCGTTCCGCAAGGAGCGATCTTATTGTTAGAGAGGGAAGAAGAATTGTAAATCTCTGCGGCTATCTCTGCTTCTTTGTGCCTCTGCGGTTGGAAACTATTGCCAACCGCAGAGGCACAAAGAAAAGGGAGCTTTCCGCTGAGGGGTTATTTGTTGAAGAGTTTATTATAATCTGCATCATCCATATACTCCAGAATATCTCCCGGCTGGCATTCCAGAATTCTACAGATCTCTTCCAATGTAGAAAAACGAACAGCCTTTGCTTTACCGCTTTTTAAAATGCTCATATTGGCAATGGTAATACCTACCCGTTCACTGAGTTCGGTTAAACTCATTTTGCGGCGGGCCAGCATTACATCTAAGTTTACGACTATGGGCATATTATATGGTTAAATCCTGTTCATTTTGTAATTGATGCCCCTTATTAAAAGCGGATGCGAGAATAAGGAAAATACAACCTCCTAAGAAGTATAAATATCCATAATGAAGGTCGGGATTTCCTGACAAGTGTAAAGGACTTTGAAAATTATTGTTGGTAGATTGTGTGCTTATTATTATTGTAAAACGGGAAAGCAAAAAATCAAAGGTGAATAATACTAAATTGTAAACGATCAAACCCCAACCGATATTTCTGAGTCTCTTATAGTTTGACTTATCAAACGAATAATCATTTTGTATAAAATGTAAAAAAGCGCCGAGTCGCCAACTGCAAAATGCTATTAACAACATTTGCAAAATAATAGGAAAGATCAAGATTAATCTACTCATAAAGTTTTCAGGTTGAATGTGGACTGACACACCTTTGATTTTCATATTGCTGATCTTACCTAGATAATTACTGGTATCATCTAAAATTTCTTTTGAATTCCACGGTATCAATCTATAATGCAAAGTTGTAGTATCTGATGTAACAAGTCTATTATTGATAATTTTCAGTTGATCATTTAAATATTCTCTGATTTTTGCAGGGTCATCTCCACTTATAATTCCCTTTTGCGTAGCCAAACTAATACTGGTGTCAGGTATTAAACTCGAGATTTGAAGATCGAGAGGTATTCCTTTCTCAAAATCAGCAATGCCAAAAACAAACCCACCCTTCGTTTTATAATTCGGATGATAGCCGAATAGCAATGAACCTAAAAGAATTAAACTGAAAATAAACGTGAGTATGCTTACAAGATATAAACCACCGATCGTATAATTATTGGTCCACCAATTAATGAATTTCATAAATAGTATTTTAAACCGTTAAATCCTGCTCCAATTGTAATTGATATCCTTTTGAAAATGCTTTTGCAATGGCTAATACAACTAAGCCAATCAATCCATCCAGCCATGCATTGGATAACAGATAAGAAAATGAAATACTAAATCCTTGCGGTATTATACTCATTGCAAAAATACTTCCAAAATAGGGGAATATGATCTCAATAAAAAAACCTCCGAGAGATACATATGCAATCAGATACAGATCCCGAATATTGGTTTCGGTGAATACTTTGCCTCGTGAGATATTTAATAAAACATTGATTGATAAACCCAGAAATATATAAGAAGCAGCAAAGTAAACAATGCACAATAGTATTAACATACAAACCATACCAATTGAGTAGGATCTGCTGCTGATGGGTATAAGTATTGTTTTATGTTCCGGTAAATAGCCAATGCTGATCTCTTCAGGCGATCGGCTTTCTCTTTGAAGATAATATTTTCCATCTTTAAAATAACTGTTTGCTTCTGGTGTAAGATGAAAACCACTAATTGAGAAATAATACTCTTTTTCAAAGTGTGATTTGTTATCACCATACCATCCATACCATGTTCTGAAAGTTGGCAAAAATCCCATACCGGTTACATTCATTATACTAATTCCCGCAATATATCCCCACGGATGAATTGTATTTTTTTCTTTTTCTATTTTTGCCAGTTTCTGTAAACTGTCGGTAATGATCTTATATTGAAAATAAGGCAATGAATCGAGATGCGACAGTTTCTCTGGTGCAGGTAAATTTGTTGCCGTATCAATTACAGTTCCCTTATCCATCATCGTTTGTTCAGAACGATACATGGTTGCGGTACCTATCAACAGGATAATTATCAGAAGGATCACAATTGTTATCCCGGTATTATTTTTTAACCTTTTCAGCATATAATTTCTTTAAACAGTTAAATCATACTCTTCCTGCAGTTTAATACCCCGTTGATACATGCCGGCCAATGCCAGTATCACTAATGAGAAATACAACTCGGCCCAAATGATATTAGGGAAGGTTCCTGTATTGGTGAATTGATGGTTGGTTAGTACCTCAATTTTTTCGGGGATATATTTTACGATCCTGATTGTATTGAGTACACCATGAAGCATGATGAGATAACCTAATAAGCGGATCGTATTTGAAATATCTTTTCTGAATAAATTTTGCTGATGGAGTTTTGGGGCAATCAGTATGATGATCACACTGCCAATGACCATGAATATCATTGTAAACAAATCGAATTTTGTACTTACGCTGGATAGTAATATGCGGTCTGCAATAGTTACATTCTTTAAAACCAATTTCCCGCTTAATTCAATATTACCAGCAGGATAGGCAATAATATCTTTATGAGCAAACATAGTATTCTCTAATGGCTCTACATAAATGATGAAGTCTTCAGTAGTTAATCCGATCAGTAGAAAAGTGCAGCAGAATATCAATAAACCGATAAAACTTCTTCTGATTCTTGGTAAAAGCGGAAAACTTTCTGCCAACGAATTGGAAATAGATCGGAACAGATTTGGTTTCATGAAATATCTTTTATTGCTGTAAAACTATAAATAATTATTGATAAACAATAAAAAATAATCATAAAAGAGGAAAATTTATTTTTTGAAAAGGATCGGATTCAATCTTTTTTTTGTATAAACCCTTGTTCGTCAATCCGTAATACATGCTCCGCCTGCAAAAAATCCAGCACAGCCCATACTTTTTCTTTGCTGGTATTTTTGAGAGCTGTCAAAAGCTGATCAACCATTATCTTTTGAGCGGATAATTCTCTGATCTGTTTTTCAATGATGCTGAATTCTTCAGGGGAGAGTGATTTTCTTTTTCTGGTCAGACAGTTATCACAAACTCCGCAATCTTTTATGGATAAGTCTCCAAAATACCGGGCAATATAACTGCTGCGGCATTCTTCGGTTAATTCAATATACCGGATCATATTTTCAACCCTTTCTGCATATTGTTTTTTACGCAACAGGTATTGATCCTGGTTGATCTGCAGGTATTTGGCAGATGCACGGTTCAATAAAAAATGGATCTGAGGGGTGTCTTTCTGCGGCAAGTATTCAATGATGCCGAAGGAACGCAACTGCATCAATTGATCATGTACCGTTTCAATGGGTAACCTGCATATCCAGGCCAGTTGTTTCTCCTGAATGGAAACACGGTTATCAAAAATACCTTCATAGGTGCGCAACAGACATTGGATCAAAGGTTCCAGTAGTTCATGACTTCTTTCAAATTCAAATAAGTTTTCTTTTTCAATTGAAAACTGTACCTGGGTTGGAAGGAAAATATTCTCTGAGAAAGTGATATGTCCTTCCTGCTCCAATACTTTCAATGTGTTCACTACCAGTAAACTGTCCAGTTTGAAATTTTTCACAAAACTGAGCAGGTCAAAATCATAATATAAACCCTCTCCATTTCCAACCGGAATCTGTAAATAATCTGCAAGTGATTGATAGATTTTCTTGATCTCGGGAATAGGTGGGAAACGTCTGTTGGGTAATGCCCGCAATGCATCTATATTTTCTTTCTGGTATACCAATACCGCATAAGATTTCTTCCCATCTCTTCCAGCGCGGCCGGCTTCCTGGTAATAATTTTCAAGGCACTCAGGGGCATCAAAATGGATAACCGATCTTACATCCGGTTTGTCAATACCCATCCCAAAAGCATTGGTGCAAACCATTACCCTTACCCGGTTACTGATCCATGCCTGTTGCTTCTCGTCCCGTTCTTTCTGCTGTAATCCGGCATGATAAAAATCTGCAGGTATATCCTTAAGTGAAAGTAAATAGGCCAGTTCTTTTGTCTGTTTCCGGCTGCTGCAATACACAATACTACTACCACTTACATTCTCCAGAATCTCGATAAGCTTGTTTACCTTACTGTCTACACAAAAACTACTATAGGAAACATTAGGCCTTTCAAAAGATTGATGGAAAATATTGCCATCCGTAAAAACCAATTTATCAGCAATGTCTTTTTGAACAACAGGGGTAGCGGAGGCTGTTAACGCAATGACGGGAATGCCGGTTAATTCATGGCGCAGATTGGCAATACGTAAATAGGGCGGACGAAAATCATAACCCCATTGCGATACACAATGCGCTTCATCAACTACGATCAAACTCACATTAAGTGCAGGCAGGTATTCTTTAAAAAGATTCGTTTCAAGTCGTTCTGGCGAGAGATACAGAAATTTATAATCTCCATGCGTGGCATGCTGTAAAATTGTTTTTACTTCTCGAAATTGTAAACCACTATGTAAGGAAACAGATGGGATCCCTTTCTGATTCAAACTGTCTACCTGGTCATTCATCAAAGCAATAAGCGGACTGATCACCAGGCACAAGCCTTCTTTCAATAAAGCAGGAACCTGGAAGCAGATAGATTTTCCTCCACCCGTTGGAAGTAGCGCAAGCGTATCCTTATTATCCAATACTGATTGAATGATCTCCTCCTGTAACGGACGGAATTGATCATGTTTCCAGTATTGTTGTAAGATTGCTAGCGGTGTGGTCATTGTTGTTCGTGAGTCGTGAGACGTCAGTCGTGAGTTTTAGGGGGTGATCATTTTTGATAATAGTTGAAAACAACGGATTATAGACTCCCCAACTTGCATGGTTTCTTGTTTAGTAATGAAATTCAGTTCGATAGCCATATCAATAGCGGTGTCAATTTCAATTACGGACCCTCTCGATATTTCAAAAAATCGCTTCCGCTCAAGAGTCGATTTTCTTGAACAACCTTCGGCGATGTTCAAATGTACAGAAAGAGCAGCTCTTCTGATCTGCTGAGTTAGGGCATATTTTTCTTCTTTTGGAAACTTATCAGTAACCTGATAAGTCAGAAGGATTAGCGACTTGGAGATCTTGAAGATGTCTAAATTGGTGTGAGAAAGTACAAGGAACATAAAATACATTTATGTTCTAAATTATTTCATCTATTGATCTCCTAATTAGGTATTAATACGTAGTCCTATACTCACGACTGACGTCTCACGACTCACGATCACATCACTTTTTTGAAGTTTAACCTTACCGAGTTAATGGCCAATACCACATCACTCAACCCCATCATCAATGCACTGAATGCCGGACTAAGGAAACCCATTGCTGCAATCGGAATAGCCACTACATTATAGATAAAGGCCCAGAACAGGTTTTCCTGGATGGTACGGTAAGTATGTTTTCCCAATCCAAGGGAAAGAGGAAGATTCTTTATTCCATGGTTCATTAATACGACCTGTGCACTCTGCATGGCTATATGCGAGGCATCGCTTAAAGAAATACCCACAGTTGCTTTAGCCAGAGCGGGTGCATCATTAATGCCATCACCCACCATGGCAGTAGGGGCAATTTGATTATAGGCAGCAATTCTTTCCAGTTTTTGTTCGGGACTCTGTTCAGCAACCACTTCATCAATACCCAGTTCCCTGGCTACCTGTTCGCATTTTTCTTTTCTGTCGCCACTTAATAAAATGGTTTTAATGCCTTTGATCTTTAACTGCTGAACCACTGCTTTTGCTTCGGGTCTGATCTCATCTACCACATCTATTGTACCCAATAAAATATTATTTTTTATGAGATAGATATTATGCGAATCATCTTTTGTAAAGGGTTCTGCAGCTTTATAGGAAACCGCCATGTATTCATTTCCTTCTTTATCTGTTGCTTTCATACCCAACCCTTTTACTTCTTCGATCTTAGCCCAACGGATATCGTCCTTCACCTTCCAATCTTTAGCGATGGCTTTGGCAATAGGGTGGTTTGAGTATTTTTCGAGGGAGAATGCGAGGCGTTTGAACTCGTCAGTAGTGAGATGTGAATGCTGAGCAGCTTCACTCACAACTGACAACTCACTATTCACCTGAAAGGATGCGATCTGAAATTGCCCGGTAGTCAAGGTCCCCGTTTTATCAAACACTACCTGGGTAATACTTTTAAAGATCTCCAGGCTTTTGGCGTTTTTAAATAATACACCATTTCTGGCGGCTCGTCCTAAGCCAACCGCAATGGCAGCGGGGGTGGCTAGTCCCATGGCACAAGGGCAGGAGATCACCAGAACAGCAATGGCCCTCAATAAACTATTACTGAAAGGCTGGTGGCCATAAAAATAATTGATGAGAAAAGTGATGAGTGCAATACTGATCACTGCCGGAACAAAGATAGCACTGATCTTATCGGCTAATTGCTGAATGGGAGGTTTTTCAGTTTGTGCTTCTTTAACCATTTTCAGGATATTGGCCAGAACCGTGTCTTCGCCAACAGCCGTTACCATGGTCTTAACTGTTCCAGATTGCAAAACGCTGCCGCCGATGAGTTTATCGTTCATCTTCTTTTCTACTGGAGCACTCTCACCACTGATGATGGCTTCATTTACACTTGCATCACCCCATAATATCTTACAATCCATCGGAACAGCTTCACCGCTTTTGATCAGTAACAGATCACCCACTTTTAAATGACTGCTTTCTACCGGAAATACATGCTCCTGGTGCTGGTCATCATAGGCGATCATATTAGCCATCTGTTTCTGGCTTACCGCTAATTTTTTCAGGGCAGATTGAGTGGTCTCAACTGATTTATCTTCCATCCAGTTACCTAGAAATACCAAGGTTATAATGGTGGCAGCCGTTTCATAAAACATGTATTGCTGTGCCTGGCCTATGATGGTTCCGTATAAGCTATATCCAAATGCCGCTACGGCACCCACAGCAATCAGCACATTCATATTGGGAATGCCTTTAAAAATGCTTTTGATTGCACTCCTGCCAAAGAAATCCATACCAACGATAAATACTGGAATGGTTAATGCCAATTGTACATAAGGATCCATTAAAAAGTGGATATGTACACCGGGTATCATATGTAACATTAATGGCAGCGTGAATACGATGCAGAAACGGAAGCGCTGTAAATGGTTCTTAAATATGCGTGTATCTTTTTTGCTATCACCGGCCTCACCGGTTACCACATGGTAACCCAGTCCTTCAATACCTTTGGCCAGTTCCCGTTTAGGGGTTTGGGCAGGCATTTCAAAACTTACATCACCGCCCATGAAGTTCACCTTCACTTCCTGCATGCCTTTACCCTCAAGGAATTTATTTACCGTTAATGCACAGTTGGTACAACTCATGCCTTCCACTTTCCAGTTCACTTTTTCTAATGCGGGGGAATCATTCATGCTGCAAAGATACGACAGCCTAAAAAGCATGATTATCGAAATACGAATTATAAATACATCATGGTTTCAAATCCTTTCTGCCCGGAGCTATATCTTTGCCTTATGGATGCAATTTTTACGCTACCCCAGATCCGCCAGGTGGCCGCAGGCCTCTGGAAAGAAGGGGCGAAAAAAAAAGTATGGGCATTTTATGCTTCAATGGGTACAGGTAAGACCACATTTATCCATGCTTTATGCGAAGTATTAGGGGTGGAATCGACTATCAGCAGCCCCACATTTGCCATTATCAATGAATACCAAAGCCCGGTGGCGGGTACGATCTATCATATGGACTGGTATCGGCTTAAAGACGAAGAAGAAGCTATAAATGCAGGTGTGGAAGACAGCCTGCAAAGCGGGAAACTCTGCCTGGTAGAATGGCCCGAAAAAGCAGAAGGATTATTGAGTGAGGATACGTTTTATGTACATATTGAGGTATTGGATGAGCATACACGAAGGTTGTTTACCGGGAAGGTAACGGCGGAGTCAGAGGTGTGGAGTTAGGAGTCTGCAGTACGTTTAATCAACAATCGAACTCCAGACTCCAGACTTCTCGCTCCAAACTCTCCCTCTTTCTGCTCCAAATGAATTAATTTTAACTATTCCCAACCTAAACACATCATGGCCACCAAACCTTCAATAAGCCCTTCTTTTACCTACGAAACACTGGAAGAGACCCTCGATGTGAAACCCCAGGGGGCCAAACTGCATATTGGGATCCCCAAAGAGATTGCTTTTCAGGAAAACAGGATCGCACTTACGCCGGATGCAGTAGGTGTATTGGTAGCCAATGGCAACCATGTAATGGTGGAGCATAAAGCAGGGGAGGGAAGCCATTTTTCTGATAAAGATTATGCCGAAGCGGGCGCACATATTACTTATGATCGTAAAGAGATCTTTACCTGTCCTATCCTTGTAAAAAGTGCCCCACCTGTGGAAGAAGATATGCCGCTGTTGCAGCACAATCAAACGATCATTTCGCCTATTCATCTTTCAGCCCTAAAGAAGGAGTATATCGAGAAGATGATGGAGAAAAGGATCACGGCACTGAGTTTTGAAAATTTTAAGGATGATAGCGGTACCTATCCCATTGTGCGCGGTATGAGTGAGATCGCGGGGAGCGCGGTAATGCTGATCGCCGGTCAATACCTAAGTAGTTTTAATAATGGCAAAGGCGTTTTGCTGGGTGGGATCAGTGGAATACCTCCCACCAAAGTAGTGATCATTGGTGCCGGTATTGTTGGTGAATTTGCTACCCGCAATGCATTGGCATTGGGCGCATCGGTAAAAGTGTTCGATAGTAATGTATACCGCCTGAAACAATTGCAGAATAATCTTGGACAGCGGATCTGGACCAGTGTTCTGGAGCCCAAAATATTGGCAAAGCAATTAAAGACCTGTGAGGTAGCCGTGGGGGCCTTAAGCAATGAATTTGGCCGTGCACCTGTAGTGGTAACGGAAGAGATGGTTGCTGCCATGCGACCGGGAAGTATCATTATTGATGTGGCGATCGACAGGGGCGGATGTTTTGAAACCAGTGAGTTAACCAGCTATGAGCACCCCACTTTCCTGAAACATGATGTGATTCACTATTGCGTTCCCAATATACCCAGTGGATTTGCGCGTACGGCCAGTCAGGCCATCAGCAATGTATTGATGCCATTGATACTCGAAGTAAGTGATGAAGGAGGTATTGAAGAAATGGTATGGCACAAATTCAATCTCCGCGAAGGGATCTATATGTTCAAAGGTTCCTTAACCGATTTCTATATCAGTCAGCGTTTTGATCTTAAATATACCGACCTGAATTTATTGATAGCCAGCCGTAGATAGAAAATGCTTTTTGCATAAGCGGATCAATCTTTGGTACGCAGGCGCTTACTCCATTTAATGATCTCAAACCAGATCACAAACACAAATCCCATTCCAATACTTACGAGTAGTTGTTCAGTGTTGATCGCTTCAAAATTGAAGAAGATGGCTAATGGCTGTACATAGATCAATAGAGCAAAAATGGCAATCGTGATACCTATGATCAGCAATACCAGGTTATTCTTATAACGGATGGTAGTTAGTACTGAATAAAAGAAAGACCGGTTAACCAGTGTAAGGAAGATATTAGCCGCAATCAAAACCGTGAACACCATGGTTCTTGTAACAGCCTCATTACATCCTTTGCTTACGGCATATTGATAGGTTAACAAGGTGCCCGCAGTAATGGCCAGCCCCTGGATCACACTGGTAGTTAATTCTTTCCAGTTAAAGAAAGTAGTGCTGATGGGTCTGGGTTTCATCAGCATAGTATTCTTTTCCATCGGTTCATTTTCATAAATGATGGAACAGGTTGGCCCCATGATCAGTTCCAGAAAAATAATATGAACAGGAGAGAAGATATTCGGATAGATCCAACCTAATGCCAATGGTATGAATACCGTAAGAACGATCGGGATATGGATAGAGATGATGTATTGAATCGCTTTTTTCAGATTGGTATAAATTCTTCTGCCCATTGCAACCGCGTCAACCATTTTAGAAAGATCATCCTCCTGCAGGATCAATGATGCAGCCTGTTTGGCGATCTCAGTTCCTTTCTTGCCCATGGCTATTCCGATATGCGCTGCTTTCAATGCAGGCCCATCATTCACCCCGTCACCGGTCATGGCAACTACCTCGTTGCCGGATTTTAATGCATTGATGATCTTCAGTTTGGCATCAGGGAACATTCTTGTGAATACGCTCGTGTGAAGTACTTTTTCTTTCAAATCTGTATCCGATAGTTTCATCAACTCTTCACCACTGATACTTTTTTCGAAACCAAGAAAACCGATCTGTTTAGCGATCGCATGGGTGGTTGCAGCATTGTCGCCGGTTACGATCTTGACCGCTATTCCGGCTTTATAAAAATTTTCCAGCACCGCCTGGATATTCTTTTTTGGAGGGTCATAAAATGCGATCAGCCCCTTAAAAACAAACCGGATCTTCTCCTGTTCATCAGGAAAATCATTGCCTGCAAGATCGGCTTCGCCAACCCCCAGTACCCGGTAACCATCAATCGCCAGCTGGTTAATAGCTTCTTCTATCTTCTGTTTTTCTGATTCGGTAAGAGTTGATACATTCATTAATGCCTCAGGTGCACCTTTGGCTGCAACAATCCGAACAGAGGCTTTGTTCTCAAATATATGTGTCATCATGGGTGGCTTACCCCCCAGCGGGTATTCATGCACCATATGGTAATCTGGCCGCTCATCATCCATCGGTAATTGGGAATAGGCATCATGCAGCGCCAATTCCATCGGATCAAAAGGAATGGGCTCGCTGGCCCACATAGCCAAACGGATCAGCGATTTTTCCGTCTCATCAATGTTGAGCGAATAGTCGGTTATTTTTCCGGACCCCAGTACAAATATTTTTGCGAGGCCCATTTTGTTTTCCGTAATGGTACCGGTCTTGTCGGTACAGATCACCGTAGCACTCCCCAGTGTCTCTACCGTTTTCATTTGCTTCACTACGATCCCCATTTTCATTAAACGCCAGGCACCCAATGCCATAAACGTAGTAAATGCAACAGGAATTTCTTCGGGAAGTATACTCATGGCCAGTGTAAGTGCTTTCAGCAGACTGTCCAGAACATTGTGAGAATGAAAATAATTGATGGCCCAAACGATCCCAAAAACGATCGCTCCAACAATCACCATTTTTTTTACAAAATTGTTGATCTGTACTTCCAGCGGTGTTTTCTCTTCCTGAATACTTTCAAGGCTTTCGCCGATCTTTCCCAGTTTGGTCTGGTTGCCAATTGCCGTAATCACCGCAATGGCAAGACCACTGGCTACCGTTGTGCCACGATAGATAAAGGGATCCTCTTTAGCTGCATCTTTATAAACAGATAATGATTCGCCGGTAAGAATGGATTCGTTTACAGAAAAATCATTGGAGTGAACGATCTTTCCATCTGCTGCGATAGCCGTTCCTTCTTCAATCATCAGGTAATCGCCCATAACGAGTTCATCACTCAATATCTCAACTATCGCATCATTGCGTATGACCTTGCAATAAGGTTGTGTAAAGTTCTTCAGTTTCTCCAGTGCATTGCGGCTTCTCGAATCCTGGTATAATGAAATAGCCGCTACCAGTATAATAGCAGAGAACATGAAAATGCCATCTCCCGTTCTTCCTGTAACAAAATAGATAATGGATGCTGCAAGCAATAAAACCACCATGGGCTCTTTTGCAAGGCTTTTCAATGCATCAATAAAACCATTCTCTTTTTTATAGGCCAATGCATTGACTCCAAACTTTTCTCTTGACGCAAGAACCTCTTCGCTGGTTAGGCCTTTGATATTAAAATTAGTTACAGGCATATAGATATAAACGATAAAAATACCCATTAAGCAATGGGTATTCCATGATTTTCGTCATGATGTCATTTTTTGTCAGCTACCGGTAGCCCTGTTATTTTACCGCGGCCAGCCTTCCGTTGGCATCTTCCACATGTAAAAAAGCGGTATTCAGCCCATCCAGTATGATCACATTGTGTAAAGAGGAAAATTTTGCCGCATCCTGTTGCCATGACCAGGCCAGTTTACCATCTGGGGTGAATTCTAATAATTGTGTGCCACTTGCACCAAAATTGGGGCCGTGTCCCTGCCAGTTGATCACTGCATAATTCCCATTCGGGAGTATATGAAGACCGGCGAAAAAATTGGGCTTTACTTCTGCCGGGCCTGTAATAGATAAAGCGGGTGAACCATCTGCATTAAAAAACTGGAGATTGGCAGAATAGCCGCAACTCACAACGGTTTGTCCATTAGCCAAACGAAGGGCCTGCCAAACATGGGGCTTGTCTTTGCCGGCTACTTTCACTTTCCACACAATCTCGCCACTTCTGTTAGCTTCTAAAACATAATCGTCGGCAGTGATCAGAAAATTACCGGATACTGTTTCGCGTACCAGCCTGGGATAACCATATTCAGAAAAATTATAAAGATTTTTTACAACCGAATCCTGATCAATCTCCAAAAGAACGATCCCCTTTTTTCCCTGCCAATTCAGCCCGGTTAACATGGTATTTCCATTCCGCAATCTGTGCGCAGTAACCGCACCGGGGAAGCCTGTCAGTTCAAATACTTTTTTGCCCGTGGCGATTTCATATTCTTCATATCCATTGCCGGTGCCCACCAATACCCTGCCTTTTCCAACCAATTGCATATCACGTCCGATAGGAATGGCGGTATACCAGTTCTTTGAAGGGTTGGCTTCATCTATATAAGCCAGTTGCGAAATGCCTTCGTCACGTAAGAGAAAATGCCGTTTGGCTGGTTGACTGATAGAACTGATCGCTAAAGCGAGACTGAGAACAAGAAGGATTTGTTTTTTCATCGGGCAAATAAGATAAGAACCTAAGATACTCCATTATCCCGAATACGTTCTTGTCTTCGATCTCCTGAGCTTTTACTACGCGTTTGGATTGAAGCTGGATAGAAATGGCCGTAACCCTGTCTATACCGTTCAATGTAATTTGGTTGGATGAGGAAGATAGAAAGATCAGGCATCTTTATTCAAAAAGAATAATTCGCTGATGGTATTATTCTTCTCAGTGGTTGCCTGTTCGGCTATCTGTTTGCAAAGCTCATTACATTCCTGAATGGCTTTTTCATGATCTATGCTGCCGGTTTTGATCAGTTGCTCCAGTTCTAACTGTCTTCGCAGGATCTCAGAAGACAGAAACGAATTGGCAATCGTTCTTGCCATCAGAAATTCCATTACATGGGCCATGTTAAGTGTATAGCCCTTGCCGTCTTTCAGTAATTGTTCTATATCCGGATCTTTCATTTGCTTTGAATAAATTGTAAATGAATATACGATTACTGTAACCCCAGTTTCTTTTTGTCTTTCTTGCTCAGTTCTGTGCCTACCAGTTCTTTGGGATAACCGATCTTAAAGGTCTGGTTTATGATGGACAAATTACTGTTTTGCCCATCCTCTCCTGTACAAAACAGGGTGGGAAGATAGTGGTAGTAAGCAGGTGCGGTATTGGAACTGCCTATTGCAGGGGTGGAAGTGAGCGCTTTTTCATCAAGATAACTTACACTAAACATGACCTCATAACGTTCGCTCTCAGATGTAAAAACAGCAATGGGCTGACCGGGAATCACATTGTCACCAGCCGATACCAATAATTTGATGGGGGCACGGATTGCATATTGAGCAAGCGTTCCGTCTTTCTGTTGAATATTTACCTGGTTGCGTTTACTTGTATAGACAAGGGTACCTTTTTCGCCGGTCTTTATTTCATCAATGCAGGAATAAACCGTTCCCGCCCTTGCCGCACAAATGGTATCACCTGATCCATAAATAAAACCAACGCCAAAATATTCATTCACGTTCTTGAGGCCAAACCTTTCTCCTATATTGGATACTTTCGAAATTCGTATCACATTATCTTTTGTGCCGGGTAAGAGGTATTGGAAATTGCTGTCGGAAGGCATCTTTCTCTGGGCAACACCGGGGAAATAGGTCCACCGGTAACTGAAAGAAAAACTGGGTGCCATTTTATCCGGTATCAACTTCACCACTTCTCTTTTTCCACGGGTAATGGTTACAATGGCCGCGTCGTTATAAATATTGTTTGCCTTATACCCCAACAGGTTGGGGAAGGAAAGTTTTAAAGTATACTCTCCCTGAATCTGGCTTTCTGCATAGATACTGATTGAATTATCGGTGTTACGTTCGGAAGTGCAGGTAACAAGGGTTTCCTGTGCACTTGCATTCATTACCAATGAAAAACAAAGAATACTTACTGAATAAAGGATTTTCATGGAATCATCTTAAGGGTAAGGAAATAGAATTATCAGCAAAATAAGAAAAATAAAATCCGGCAGATATTACCGGCGGGATTTTATGGAATTGTTTTTAATGAACTTGCTATGCCAGAAGTCCCAGCCTTTTACCTTTTTCCATGGCCTGTGTTCTTCGCTTTACATCTAATTTTTCGAACAGGTTGGAAGAATGTGTCTTGATCGTATTTAAGGATACAAACAAACGATCAGCAATTTCCTGGTTGCTGAGCCCCTCCGACATTAATGCCAATACTTCCCATTCGCGCTTGCTGATCCCGAATTTAGCTAATGTGGATTCGTCAGGAATAAAACCTTCTGTTGGCTTAACAATATATACTTCCTTTTCAACTACGATGGTCTGGGTTTTTGGGTTTGTCAATTTCTTTGCCAGCCATATGCCGAGACCCGTAAAGAGGAGGGCAATTATGCCGGTATATACTTCAAATGAATGGTCTATGATCAGGAACCTGAATTCCAGCCACTTCAGTAAGAGCAGGATACCCGCAAGTGATGCACCATACAAGATGACCAGTTTATTTTTAGAAAACAGATTGCCCATGATACAGTGGCTATTTTCTGAAAAGATAAATAAATTTAAGGAATAGCAGATATGAGGAAGTAGATAAAAAACGGGTTATTTGTAGTCGAAGATATCAAGCTTCATTTCGCAAAAATCCATTTCATGTTCGTCGTTACTACTTACGATAATGAGTTTTTGCTTACAGTAGTTTTCTATCAGTGAATGATATAAGCCATAACCGCTTTTATCAAGATTGGTGCAGGGCTCATCGAGTAATACAACCGGTACATCAGAAAATATAGCCTGAGCAAGCTTTACCCTTTGCTTCATGCCACTACTGAAATAACGGATCTGTTTATCAGCAGCTTTCTCCAGTCCGATTATTGACAGGATCTCATCAATGCTTACTACGTTCGTAAAAGGTTTGAACTGCTGGTGAAAATGGAGAAATTCTTTTGCCGTCATTTCTTCAATTAATTCCACATAAGGTGCCGCAATGGAAAGGTATCTGTAAAAATTTTCAGGGGCAATAATTGTGGAAACATCGGTTAGTATATCAGTTTTCGAAATTCCTTGTTCAATTTTAGATATTCGATATTCGATCCCCCCCGCGCTGAGTTGAATGCTTCCGGCAATACTCTGCAACAAAGTACTCTTGCCGCTTCCATTAGGCCCGGTAATGGCATATGATTTTCCTGTTTCAAAACGGTAGGTAACATGACGGAAGATCCAGTCGCGGTTAAAACGCTTGCCTGCATCCTCAAGAGGAATGTTGCCGGATAGTATGGTAGTTGAATCAATAATAGAAATATCCGGTTTAGTAATACTCATGATAAAAGTTGAATCTAAACTCCCCCTTCAGGATGCCGGGGGTTAATCTTCTTCAGTGGCACCCTTCACAAACCGTTTAATAATTCCTCTTCCACTCTCTCTGATAAACGTAACGATCTCATCACGTTCATCCGTAGCCGGCAATTCTTCTTCAATAAACTCCAATGCCTGTGAAGTGTTGAAACCTTTATTATAAATCGTGCGGTATACGTCGAGGATATGATTGATCTGTTGTAACGGAAAACCTCTGCGTTTCAGTCCTACACTGTTTACCCCGCCATAACTTAAAGGATTGCGAACAGCTTTGATGTAAGGTGGAACATCTTTGCTTACCAAACTACCTCCGGCTATAAATGTATGCTGACCAATATTCACAAACTGGTGAACGGCACTTACACCACCCACCACAGCCCAATCGCCCATGGTCACATGTCCTGCAACCTGTACGCTGTTACTCATGATACAGTTATTACCGATATTACAATCGTGTGCAATATGGCTATACGCCATGATCAGGCAGTTATTACCCACTCTTGTTCTGCCACGGTCTTCTGTTCCCCGGTTGATGGTCACAAACTCACGGATGGTGGTATTGTCACCGATCTCTGCTGTTGTTTTCTCTCCACTGAATTTCAGGTCCTGGGGTATAGCTCCTAATACTGCACCGGGAAATACGCGGCAGTTCTTACCAATTCGTGTTCCATCCATAATGGTCACATTAGATCCTATCCAGGTGCCTTCGCCTATCTGAACATCGCCATGAATAACCGTGAACGGATCGATCTTCACGTTTGGCGCTATACGTGCATTGGGATCGATATATGTATAGGGATGCGTCATCGCTGTTATTTAGATTGATCGAATGTGTTTGATGTAATAATTTTTCACTCACGACTCACGTCTCACGATTCACGAGATTCTACTGCCTCTTCACCACTTGTGCCACCAGATCTGCTTCAGTAGCTACTTTGCCTCCCACATACACCGTTCCCCTCATTTCACAGATGCCGCGGCGGATGGGCCCTGTGAATTCCATTTTCAATACCATGGTATCACCGGGTCTTACCATTTGTTTGAACTTACAATTATCAATTTTTAAAAAGTAAGTATCATACGTTCCTTCCGGCATAGAGTTGATACAAAGGATACCACCGGTTTGAGCCAGTGCTTCGATCTGTAATACACCCGGCATAACGGGATTACCCGGAAAATGCCCGGGGAAGAACCACTCATTGAAAGTTACGTTCTTGATCCCAACAATATGTGTATCGGTCAGTTCAATGATCTTATCTACAAAAAGAAAGGGATGTCTGTGTGGTAGGGTCTTTTCTATTTTCTCCAGTGAAAATACCGGAGGCATAGAAGGATCATACACCGGAACATCTTTTACATGCCTGTTCTTTTTGATGTATTGTTTGATCTTCTTGGCAAACTCTACATTTGTGCTGTGTCCGGGCCTGTTGGCAATAATGCGGGCTTTGATCGGATAGCCGATAAGGGCAAGATCACCCACTACATCCAACAGTTTATGTCGGGCCGGCTCATTAGGAAAACGGAGTTCGAGGTTATTAAGATAGCCTTCACTCTTCACTTCTATTTTGTCGCGTTTGAAAACTTTGGCCAAACGTGTCATTTCTGCATCGGTTACCGGTTTATCAACTACAACGATCGCGTTATTGATATCACCGCCTTTGATCAGGTCGTTATCCAATAAGGCTTCCAGTTCATGTAAGAAACAAAATGTACGGCAGGGGGCGATCTCGGTTTTAAAATCTTTGATCGTCTTTAATCCTGCATGCTGTGTACCCAAAACCGGACTGTTGAAATCGATCAGTGTAGTGATCTGGTAATCCATAGAAGGTAATGCCACCATTTCTACCCTTTTACCTTCATCATAATGATAAATATTCTCGTCTATACTATACCAGGCTTTGGTGGCTTCCTGCTCCAATACTCCGGTTTCTTCGATCAGTGTAATGAATGGGGTAGAGCTGCCGTCCATGATCGGGATCTCTGGTCCGTTTACTTCAATCAATACATTGTCTACACCCATGCCTACCAATGCAGCCAGTACATGTTCAACTGTGCTTACTTTGGCATCACCCACCTGTAAAGTAGTACCCCGGCTTGTATCGGTTACCAGATCACAATCGGCCTTGATAATGGGTTGCTGGGGAAGGTCAATACGTTGAAACTGAATGCCAAAACCCGGATTGGCGGGTCTGAGGGTCATATCAACCAAAACACCGGTATGTAAGCCGGTGCCACTGATACTGATAGGACTATTAAGGGTATGCTGTTTGTCTGGGTTAAAATTCGTATCCATTCTTTCAGTCAGTTTATGAGTGCTTGATTTTCAGTTGATTATGACAAAATTATGCCCAGCCCAAAAATAAGTCCACTCAAGCCCTGCCCATATTTCTGATCAGGCAGGCTTAGTTAGCGAAAATATATTCGGCAAAAATAAGATTTCGGGGCGGTTAAATGGGTTTTCTTAGGCATTAACCCTTTCTGCGAGGAGCTGTTCTACCAATTTTTCCAATTCTTTAACCCTTTTCTCCAGATCGGGCAGGTTGCGGGTCATAGCCTGCACACGTAAATAATTGGAAAAATCCATGGCGGGTGTACCATTCCATGAACGATTAGGTTCCCTGAGCGACTTGGTAATGCCACTCTGACCCGCAATTTTAGATCCATCGGCAATACTGATATGTCCGGCCGTACCTACCTGGCCACCCACCATCACATTCTTGCCTATTTTGGTACTGCCACTGATGCCGGTTTGTGCTGCCACAACGGTATTTACGCCCACTTCTACATTATGGGCTATCTGGATCAGATTGTCAAGTTTTACACCTGTACGGATAATGGTCGAACCCATGGTGGCCCTGTCGATGGTGGTATTGGCACCGATCTCTACAAAATCTTCGATCACCACATTTCCAATCTGGGGTACTTTATGGTAAGTGCCATCAGCCTGAGGTGCATACCCAAAGCCATCGCTTCCAATTACTGTTCCTGCATGAATGGTCACATTCTTACCCAATACACAGTCGTTATAAATTTTAACGCCTGCCTGCAGAATACAATTGTCGCCTACTTTGGCGCCATTACCCAGCACAACCCCCGGAAAGAGTTTTACATTATTGCCGATACTAACTTTCTCGCCGATATATACAAAGGCAGCAACAAAAACCTGCTCACCTATGGTTGCAGAAGAATCTATATAACTGGGTTGCTGAATACCGGTAAGTTGCTGGGTTACCAGTTGCTGGTATTTGGTAAGTAATGTGGCAAAAGCCGTATAAGCATCCGGAACCCTGATCAGTGTGGCTTCTACGGTTTGTTTTAATTCGAGTGTATCGTTGATGATCACTACCGATGCTTTGGTGCTGTATAAATAATCTTCGTATTTGGGATTGGCGAGAAAGGATAACTGCCCCTCATTGGCCTCTTCAATTTTGCCGAAAGAGGCAACCGTTGCAGCGGCATTTCCTTCCAACCTGCCACTGATCATCAGGGCGATTTGTGTTGCGGTAAATTGCATAGCGAGGGGTATTTGGTCCATTGTCCATAGTCGATGGTTCATGGCAGTTAGTGGTCAGCTCTATGAACTATGAACGATGGGCTATTGACTAAGTTAACAAACAAATGTAAAATTTTTTAACCGGCGAGGAAAGGTTTTGGTTAATTAATGCATTGTCTATCCTAGATATATCGGTTACGGTACCATCTTTAAACAAAATATTGATACGCTCGTCGCGGGTCTGATACATGGTATTGCTGGCTTCACCGGTAAAGCAGAGATAATGGCAGTCGGCGGGGTCTATACCAAATTGCTGTATGGCCTGTGCTTCTTTTTCTTTGAGATAGGCAGCTTCAAAAGGTTCAGCCTGGATTCTTGATTTATATAATTGACGGTTCAGCAGGCGGGTGCATAAAAGTGATAGAATCCTGTCTGGATGATGACTCCATCTTTTTATGGCATGCATCACATCATGATCGTCGAGCGAACAGAATTTCTCGATGGCAGCTGTATCCATGGCCCCGTTAAAATCTCCCAGAAAAAAATCCAGTGCTGAATAGGTTTTGAGGGCCGTATCTTCTCTGGTATAGATACTGCGTACACGCTCCAGTATTTTCACCAGCATTTTTTCTGCTGCCAAAGCCGTTTTATGGAGGTAAACCTGCCAATACATCTGGCGCCTTGCCACTAAAAATTTCTCTACACTATAAATGCCTTTTTCTTCTACCATTAATTGACCCTCATGCACCACCAGCATTTTAAGGATCCGGTCATACCCGATCACGCCTTCACTCACACCGGAGAAAAAACTATCTCGGCTTAGGTAATCCATTCTGTCTACGTCTAATTGGCCGCTGATGAGCTGGTGTAAAAAAGGTTTAGGGTATTGATCTGTAAAGATCTGAATAGCCAGTGTAAGCTGGCCCCCCATCTCTTCATTCATCAGGTTCATGATCTGCAAAGAGAGTTGCTCATGACGCACTCCCGAAACCAGTGTATGTTCAAGGGCGTGTGAAAAAGGTCCATGACCAATATCGTGTAATAAGATAGCAGCTTTTACGGCGGTCTCCTCATCTTCTGTGATCTCGATTCCTTTTGCCCTCAGTTCTGCAACAGCATTATGCATCAGATGATAAGCACCGAGCGAATGGTGCAGCCTTGTATGTACCGCTCCGGGATATACCATATTTGCCATCGCCATCTGCTGTATACGGCGCAGCCGCTGGTAATAAGGGTGGGCTATGATAGCAAATATCAACGGGTGGTTAATGGTAATAAAACCATACACAGGGTCGTTAATGATCTTTCTTTTGATGGCTGTCATCCTGTTGTTGAATTGTTAAATCACGGCTTTTCGCTGCTTGCAAAAGTACAAATAAGAATCCCATAAGGCAGAATGAAATAGATTTACTTTGTTATTTTAACAACCCGACCGGGTTAAACCCTCTACTATCGCAGCCAGCTCTACTTTCTGATTTTATTTTTTTATTCATTCTTTGTTGTTTGTATTTTGGGTAAAACCGTCCATAACCTAAAACTCAAAACTCCAAATCTTAAACCGGAACTATGGCTGTAGCAAAAATTTTATGGGTAGACGATGAGATCGAAAGCCTGCAATCACAAAAACTGTTTCTTGAACATAAAGGTTATGAAGTGCATACCCTTACCAATGGGTTTGATGCCATTGAATATGTAAAAGAACACCTGGTAGATGTGGTATTGATGGATGAGACCATGCCTGGTATTACCGGATTGGAAACACTGGCCCGCATCAAAGAAGTGAACAGCCATATTCCCGTGGTACTCATCACCAAAAATGAAACAGAGAACCTGATGGATGATGCTATCGGCAGCCAGATCACCGATTACCTGATCAAGCCGGTTAATCCCAATCAGGTATTGCTTTCTTTAAAAAAGATTATCGATAATAAACGATTGGTGGCCGAAAAAACCACCACTTCCTATCAGCAGCAGTTCCGCGAATTGTTCATGGCACTCAGCAATAATCCTGATTATAACGAGTGGATGGAGATCTATAAAAAACTTGTGTATTGGGAACTGGAAATGGAAAAAAGTGATAGCCCCGAAATGCGTGAAGTTTTCCAATCCCAGAAACAGGAAGCCAATACGGAATTCTTCAAATTTGTAAGTAAGAACTATACTTCATGGCTGGATCCGAAAAGTTTTTCGGCGCCTATTATGAGTAATCATTTATTTCAATTCAAAGTATTGCCGCATGTAGAGAAGGGTACACCGGTATTTTTTATACTTATCGATAATCTTCGCTACGACCAATGGAAAGCCATTCAGCCCATATTTGCAGAAAGTTTCCGGGTATTGGAAGAAGAAACTTTTTACTCTATCCTTCCAACTGCCACGCAATATTGCCGTAATGCAATTTTTGCCGGATTGTTGCCAATCGAGATTGAAAAACAATTTCCACAACAATGGAAGAATGATGATGATGAAGGTGGAAAGAATATGTTTGAGGAAGAATTTTTCAAAGCGCAGTTAAAGCGTTTGAAAAAAGATGATATCCGGTTCAGTTATAACAAGATCACCAATCACCATGATGGGCAGCAGCTGGTAAGCAATATCCATAACCTGCTTCAGAACGATCTCAATATCATCGTGTATAATTTTGTAGACATGCTAAGTCATGCCAGAACAGAAATGGAAGTACTGAAAGAATTGGCCAGCGATGAAGCCAGTTACCGCAGTATCACCAAAAGCTGGTTCGAGCATAGCCCGCTGCACCAGGCATTAAAAAAGATCGCGGATAAAAATCTGAAAATTGTGCTGGCTACTGACCATGGCAGTGTTCGGGTTAATACGCCACATAAAGTGATCGGTGATAAACAGACCACGGCCAATCTCCGCTACAAACACGGCCGTAACCTGAATTATGAAAACAGAGATGTATTGGCTTTCAAAGATCCCAAAGAAGCCGGTTTGCCGGTGCCCAATGTGAATTCATCTTTCATTTTTGCCAAAGAAGACGGATTTCTATGCTACCCGAATAATTATAATCATTATGTGAATTATTATAAGAATACCTTCCAGCACGGGGGTATTAGCCTGGAGGAGATGATCGTGCCGATTATTAAAATGGTCAGCAAGATTTCGTGAATCGTAAGGCGTTAATCGTGAGAAAATATGTGAATAACTCCTTTCTTCCGCGGTTCCTCACTGTCCGGCAACTCGTTACCTTTGGCCAGATTTAACTCACGAATGACGATTCACGACTCACGTTATGAAATACACACAATCCACTTTAGATAAATTAGCAGATATACTGGGCGAATCAGGCTATGTGGTTCGCTATGAGCGCGGCACTTTCCAGAGCGGCTGGTGCCTGCTGGAAGCAAGAAAGATCGTTGTTCTGAATAAGTTCCTCAACACAGAAGGCCGTATCAATACCTTGATGGAGATCGTTCCCCAACTGCCCATCGATTTTGATAAACTCACCCATGAGTCGCAGAAATTGTACGAAGAAGTGCTGAAACAATCCGTACTTGAATCATAATTCTGCGGTTAATACCTAATCGGGATGATCTGAATTTGAAGTAGATTTGACCCGTGAGCATTCCTCCATTGACCATAACATTTTTAGGTACAGGTACCAGTTCGGGCGTACCCATGATCGGCTGTTCCTGTGAAGTATGCACATCCACTGATCCGCATGATAACCGTTTACGCAGCAGTATTCTTGTGCAATCGGAAAATACTACACTGGTAGTTGATACCACGCCGGATTTTCGTTACCAGATGTTGCGTACGCATACCAACCATCTTGATGCGGTCGTATATACACATCCGCACAAAGATCATATGGCCGGACTGGATGATATCCGTGCCTATAATTTCACTTCCAAAAAAGCAATGAACATCTATGCGAATTCTTTAACGGAAGAAGCGGTTCGCCGTGATTTTTATTATGCATTTACAGATACAAAATACCCGGGTGTACCGGAACTGAATCTGATCACCATTGATGAAAGCCCTTTTCTGGTAGGAGATATACCTGTTCAACCCATCACAGTACTGCATCATAAAATGCCGGTATACGGATTTCGTTTTGGTGATTTTACCTATATCACTGATGCGAACCGGATTGAAGAATCAGAAAAGGAAAAGATCCGCGGGTCAAAAGTATTGGTGTTGAATGCCCTGCGAAGAGAATCGCATATTTCTCATTTTACTTTGGCAGAAGCCGTAGCCATGGCACTTGAACTTAAAGTGCCGGAAGTTTATTTTACACATATCAGTCACCAGTTGGGAAAGCATGAAGATGTGAACCGCGAATTACCCCCGCATATCCGTCTGGCTTTTGATGGACAGATCGTTCGTTTGTAACCTCCTTGAATTATTTAAACACTACAATGTTTATCTATGAAAAGGATACTAAAAGAGTATTTCTCCTTCAGTAAGAAGGAACGTGCAGCTGTGATCATACTCCTGTTACTGATCATTGGATTTATTGCCGCTCCCATGCTTTACAGGGTTACACCTGAGCAACCCAAACTCAGTAAAACACTCAGTGATTTTATTTCGCAAAGCAGAAGTGCGGAAAAACAATCTGATAGTATTGACCCCGTTTCAATACGGTCACCCGCTGTTAATGCAGAAGTGTCAATCCCACACACTTTATTTTCATTCGACCCCAATACAATTAGTTCAGAAGGTTGGAAGAAACTGGGTTTGCCAGACCGCACTATCCGTACCCTGTTGAACTACCGATCAAAGGGTGGTCGCTTCCGCACACCTGAAGATCTCCGGAAGATCTGGGGAATCTCAAAGCAGCAGGCAGATCAATTGATCCCTTATGCCCAAATAGCGGAAACGGGGGCACCGGCATTTGCATTCAGAAAAAAAGATGACCGGCAAGAGGTAAAACAT
Source organism: Chitinophagaceae bacterium (assembly GCA_947455605.1). Lineage (GTDB taxonomy): Bacteria > Bacteroidota > Bacteroidia > Chitinophagales > Chitinophagaceae > Sediminibacterium. The sequence continues at coordinate 56,789 of CANGOX010000003.1, read as the reverse complement.
CCGGTAGTCATTGATATCAATACCGCTTCTGCAGAAGAATGGCAATCACTGCCCGGTATCAATTCTTTTATGTCGGAACGAATTGTAAGATACCGGGAAAGGATCGGCGGTTTTGCCGGATTGGAGCAGGTAAAGAAAACATATGGTATCAGCGATTCTGTGTTTACACTGATCAATCCCTATTTGAAAACAGATCCTTCCACAACTCCCAAAATTGATCTCAATACTGCGAGCTTCTACGACCTGAAAAACAAAGCCAATATTCCTGAATCGGTTGCCAATGCCATTCTCATTTACCGCCGGCAATACGGTCCATTTGTATCGGTTGCAGATCTAAGGAAGATCGTTTTTATTAATGATTCCATCTATCAACGTGTTTCGAAAAATCTGAAAGTAAACCAGCTGCCATAAAGCCGGTACTCCAAGGCTCGTTAATAAAAACACATATTAAAAATCAAATTTTGTTGTTTCGATAAATCCTATACTTTTGCGTCACAAACTAACAAACAGTCGTTTGTTTTTAGGAGGTCGCCAGATAACGATTGCTTGTTTTGGGCGGCCTCCGTCTATTTTAACCATTGCCTACATGAACTTTACACAAACAGAGTTAACCGAGCAGGTAGCACAATCCGCCAGGGATTTTGCCAGGCAACATATCAAGCCATTTGTAATGGAATGGGATGAGGCCCAGGTATTTCCGGTACACCTGTTCAAAGAACTCGGTAAATTAGGTATGATGGGAGTATTGGTACCCGAAGAATATGGTGGGGCCGGTCTGGGGTATTTCGAATATAATGCGATCATACAGGAAATAGCCAAAGTTTGTGGTTCCATAGGACTTAGTGTGGCGGCTCATAATTCGCTCTGTACCAATCATATTCTTTCATTTGGAACCGAGGCACAAAAAAAGCAATGGTTGCCCAAATTGGCTTCAGCAGAATGGATAGGGGCCTGGGGTTTAACAGAACCCAATACCGGAAGTGATGCGGGTAACATGAAGACTACTGCTGTTAAAACGGATGATGGCTGGGTATTGAACGGAACCAAAAGCTGGATCACCCATGGAAAGAGCGGAGATCTGGCTGTGGTGATTTGTAGAACAGGCGAACCCCGTACACCCGGAAATGCAACGGCTTTTGTGGTAGAAAGAGGGATCCCTGGTTTTACGGCAGGTAAAAAAGAGAATAAATTGGGAATGCGGGCCAGTGAAACGGCCGAAATGATATTTGAAAATTGCCATATTTCTGATGCAAACCGTTTAGGTGAAGTAGGACAGGGGTTTCACCAGGCTATGAAAATCCTGGATGGAGGAAGGATCTCTATAGCCGCTTTATCCATAGGAATTGCAAAAGGAGCTTATGAAGCCGCTTTGCGCTATGCTCAGGAACGCCATCAGTTTGACCAGCCCATCTCCAATTTTCAGGGGATCAGTTTTAAACTGGCAGACATGGCAACGGAGATCATGGCAGCCGATCTGCTGGTATGGCAATCCTGCGACCTGAAAAACCGGGGCGAAAAAGTAACCAAACAAGGCGCTATGGCTAAGTATTATGCCAGTGAAGTGGCGGTAAGAACGGCCAATGATGCTGTTCAGATTTTTGGCGGATATGGCTATACAAAAGATTTTCCGGTAGAGAAGTACTATCGTGACGCAAAATTGTGTACTATTGGTGAAGGAACTTCAGAGATACAGAAACTGGTCATCTCACGCGAAGTGCTACACAGCTGAGTTTTCGATTGCTTGCTTATAATAAAAGCCCTCTGTTTAGGGGGCTTTTTTAATGTGGTTTTTAAATTATTATATCTAACTTTCTTCATTATTCGAAGTATTACGTGACCAGAACTAACCGATTATATATATATCTTCTGCTGCTATGTGTACCCTTCCTTTATGAAAGTGCCAAAGCTGCCGACCCTGCTACAAAAGATGACAATTCGAAGATTGACTCACTGAATCAAGTGGCTTTGAATCAAAAAAATCTTCAGGTGGCATTTGCGCTGCAAAATCTTTTTGTAGCGGAGAATATGGCTATTTCCGCAAAGTATCAGAAAGGGCTGGCCACCAACTATCTCTACCAGGCCGGGATCTTTCATCAAATGGGGTATGATAAAAAAGCTTTATCAACCTATTACAAATCCTTACAGATCTTCAAGGCACTTAACGATACATTTAATATTGCCTTTATCGGCCAGCAGATTGCACTTTCTCTTTCCTCAGACGGTAAAACAGATGAGGCGCTACAGCTTTACAATCAATCGCTCGAGGTATTCGTTAAATTGAACCGCCAGGAAGATATTGTGAATGTTAAGAACAACCTCGGCACTATTGAGCTCAACCTGAACCATATCCCCAAAGCAGAGCAGTATTTTACTGATGCATTGTCAACCAGTCTTGCCATTAAATATATATATGGGGAGAAGAAAGCAAATTATAACCTTGGTCTGCTGGAAGAAAGGCGGAATAATTTCAGGGCTGCGGAAGCGCATTATATTCAATCACTTTCCAGAGATGAAGCGATCAAGGATAAATATGGAACGGCCCTTAACGAATTACAACTGGCTTCACTGAACAGCAAACAGAATATGCCCGATGCGGCCATCAATATGGCAAGGGAAGCTTACCTGAGCGCCAATTCGATCCTGGCCTTTAACCTGATGAAGGAAGCTGCATCAAAAATGATCACGGTATACAGACAAAAAGGGGATATCGAAAATGCATTTCAATGGCAGGATTCGCTCGTTAAAATATTGCGTACACAGATCGATAACGAAAAGGAATATGCACTCAATTACATTGAGGTGATCAAAAGCCAGGACATACAAAAAGCCACTGCAGAAAGTGAAGTACAGAATGCAAGACGGGTGCAGCGTGAGCAATTACTGGTCATTACCGTAGGAACCTTTATCCTGATCATTGTTGCCGTATTGGCTGTGTTGGCCCTTGTAAACTACCAGCGCCAGCGCTTCTTTGGTAAGGAATTGAAACAAAAGAACGAGATCATTGAAAAAAACTCGGCATCACTAGATCAACTTAACAAAGAAATATCTCAACAGAACCTTTTGCTTGAAGCAGATAATAAGACCAAGAATAAACTCCTTTCAATTATCTCCCATGATCTGCGTACACCCTTGGTAAATACGAAAGGTGTGCTCAACCTGGTAAACCAGGGTATGGTGCCGCAGGAAGAAGCCGACAGATTATTGCAATTGCTCGAAACACAATATATCGGCACTACATCACTACTCGATAACCTTTTGTTCTGGATCAAAGGACAGATGAATGGTCAGGGAGATGATAAAGTAAAAGTGGGCCTTTTTCATCTGGTAAGAACATTAGAAGATGAACAGCGTTTGCCATTGCTTAAGAAAAATATCGAACTGAAAAATAATATAGACAGGGCTATTTCAATCATGATCGAAAAGGAAATGATCCGGATCGTTTGCCGTAATCTGATCAGCAATGCCATTAAGTTTACCAACGATAATGGGGTGATTGAAATTACTTCGCGGATAGATAGCCATATGCTATACATCACTGTGAAAGATTCCGGCATTGGTATGTCAAAAGAAGCGATAGAGAAAGTGAATGCAAAACAGTATTACAATACTACCGGTACCTCATACGAAAAAGGAAGTGGTTTTGGTCTGATGCTCTGCCGCGACCTGATCGCAAAGAATGGCGGTGAACTTGCTATTGATAGTGAACCCGGCAAAGGAAGCAGTTTCACCATCAGTATCCCCTATCTCGCAGGCTGAACGAATATTGAATATTGAACAAAGAATATTGAATGATGAATGAAAACCATACTTCGATATTCAATATTCCTTGTTCAATATTCAATATTCCCTAGTCTTCTTTATTACCGGCAGAAAATATCTGATCTACAGCGCCACCCAGCATCGGGAATTTTTCTTTTACAAAACCGGCAATGGTTTCAATGGCTTTGCGGGCCTGCTCAGGGTCCAGCTTGGCTTCTTTCATTAAGCGTTCAAGTAACTCATTCATGGGTATCTGTTTGGGGGTGTAACAATGGATTCCTTCCTGCAATATTAACGGCTGCCAATAAAAAAGCGATAAGAAGTTATTCCCATCGCTTAACTATTAATCTGTAGAACAGGTTTTTCCTTGGTTCTAAGCAACTTTTAAGATGCTTAGTTTGCTCTTGCTGAACATCTGCTCTGCATAATCCAGTGTAATATGCAGATGTTTGGTTTCGGTGCCGGGTAATTCAAACATGGCATCTGTAAGAATACTTTCGCAGATACTGCGCAAGCCCCTTGCACCTAATTTGTATTCCAGTGCTTTCTTTACCATAAAATCCAGTACAGCATTATCAAGTACCAGTTCTATACCTTCCAGCTCAAACAAACGTGTGAACTGTTTGATGAGTGAATTTCTTGGTTCGGTCAATATGCTTCTTAAGGTTTCACTATCCAACGGGTTCAGGTGGGTGATCACCGGTAAACGTCCTAAGAGTTCCGGGATCAATCCAAAACTTTTCAGGTCCTGTGCATTAATAAACTGCAACAGGTTCTTGCGCTGGTGCTCCTGTTCTTCTTTATTTACGCTGAAGCCGATTGCATTGGTATTTACCCTGCGGGCGATCACTTTATCAATACCGTCAAATGCACCACCGCAGATAAAAAGGATATTTTTGGTATCAACCTTGATCATTTTCTGTTCAGGGTGCTTACGGCCGCCTTGTGGTGGTACCAGCACTTCTGTTCCTTCCAGCATTTTCAGTAATCCTTGCTGAACACCCTCACCGCTTACATCACGGGTGATGGAGGGATTATCGCCTTTACGGGCTATCTTATCCAGCTCATCTACATAAACGATTCCTCTTTCTGCTGCGGTTACATCGTAATTGCAGTTCTGAAGTAAACGGGTAAGCATGCTTTCTACGTCTTCGCCCACATAACCTGCCTCAGTAAACACAGTAGCATCCACAATGGCAAAAGGCACATTCAATAAACGGGCGATGGTTTTGGCCAGTAAGGTCTTACCGGTGCCGGTTTCACCCACCATGATAATATTGCTTTTTTCAATTTCAACATCATCCTCTTTCTGTTGCTTGTTGTTTACCCTTTTATAGTGATTATAAACGGCTACGGATAATACTTTTTTTGCATCATCCTGGCCGATCACATATTCATCAAGGAATTTTTTGATTTCGGCGGGGCGACGTACGTTCAGTTTGAAATTATTGCCGTTGCCGGTAGTTTCCTGTTTGCTGGTGAGCTCCTGGGCAATGATCTCCTGGGCATGTTCCACACAGTTTTCGCAGATATGACCATCCTGACCGGCAATAAGGATCTTAACCTCATCGCGGTTGCGGCCACAGAACGAACAATGTAATTGAGATGCTTTTGCCATTTTAGTAAGTTATTTCGTTGCGGAAGCGTATAATAAATAAGACAAGCTTATGCAATGAATTGTTGCAAAGCTACCGCAGTTCGGGCTTTAAAGGGTGATTTTGGGTATAAATACGTCTTAAAAAGGGTGTTTAAACGCTGATTTTTCTCAGATTTTGGTCAAAACTGCGTCCACAATCCCATAATTAACCGCTTCCTGGGCATCCATCCAGTAGTCGCGGTCAAAATCAACCATGATCTGGTCAACCGTTTTTCCGCAGTTTTCTGCCAGAATTTTAGCACCGAGCTCCTTGGTTTTCCGGATCTGATTGGCTTGAATTTCAATATCGGCACTTGTGGCCTGAAAATAACCGCCAAGACTTGGCTGGTGTATCATGATCTCACCGTTAGGATAAACATATCTTTTGCCCTTGGTACCGGCACTGAGTAAAATAGATCCCATACTGGCTGCCAATCCCATGCAAATAGTGCTTACCGGACTCTGGATCAGTTTCATGGTATCATAGATGACCATTCCACTGGTTACCACACCACCCGGACTATTGATATAAAATTTGATCTCCTCGCCGGGTTTATCGGCATCGAGCAATAATAATTTGGTCACTATGTCTCTGGCCGATTTATCATCTACCACGCCCCATAAATAAACAGCTCTTTTTTCGAAGAAAAGTTTTTCCATTTTCTTCATCATAAAGCCACCCATGGGTTCCTGTTTTTCTTCTTTTGGTTCGTTTTCTTCTTCGTCTTCCATTAAGTAGGGGTTAACGATGTATTTTGAGTTGATCATATAGTTTCTGATTTGAAGTCTTAATAATTTTAGTGAGTATTCAGTAGTGAGTATTCAGTAGTGAGTATTATTCACTACTCACAATTAACTTTTCTTCTCCTTTCTCGGATTCATAAACAACACTTCATCAATCAGCCCGTATTCTTTGGCATCAGAAGCGGTCATCCAGAAATCTCGGTCGCTGTCTTTGGCAATGGTTTCTACGTCCTTACCGGTATGGTGTGCAGTAATGGCATATAATTCGCCTTTCAGTTTCTTAATCTCTCTGGCGGTTATCTCAATATCCGTAGCCTGTCCGCCAATAGCGCCGCTAGGCTGGTGCATCATGATACGGCTGTGTTTGAGTGCCGTACGTTTGCCCTGTATTCCTGCACATAATAAGATCTGTCCCATACTGGCAGCAATACCGGTGCAGATCGTGGCCACATCCGGACTGATGAACTGCATCGTATCATAGATTCCCAATCCTGCATACACACTTCCACCAGGACTGTTGATATACATCTGAATATCGCGTGTTCTGTCGGTGCTTTCCAGGAACAGTAACTGTGCGGTTACAATATTGGCAACATAATCGTTAATGCCTTCTCCCAAAAAGATGATCCTGTCCATCATCAAACGGCTGAACACATCCATGCTGGCTACATTCAAAGGCCTTTCTTCAATGATATAAGGGGTGAGGTTGGTAAAACCGTTCTGCTGATAATTTTGCAATGTGGCACTGCTGATGCCACGGTGTTTTACGGCGTATTGTTCAAATTCTTTTCCAAGGTTCATGTCGTATGATTTTCGCTTTGAAGATAAGTGATTTGGTATTTCAAGAATGATTCTAATCGCAAATACTGTGCAAATAAGATTTTCGGACAACTAGTCATACCCCCCAGCCCCCTGAAGGGGAGGTAAGAATGAGTTTGTCAGTGATAGTAAATAAAAAACCGGGCCATCTGGCCCGGCAGTTATTTTATGGCTACCCCTTTAGGGGGCTGGGGGGTTAATGGTGATGGTGCAGTTTCTTGGCAAAATCTTCCGCACTGATCGATTCTTCTTTTGCACTTACCTGTCCTTCCAGCGCGTTGAAAAGCTTGTCTGCGCTGATGCGGTGGTAGCTGTCTTCTACAAATTTCCTGTCCTGCATCATGCGGTTGGCATAATCGTCAACCCATTGCTGGTTATCGCCCAGGGCACCTAACTGGCCGCCCATATAGCTGAATAATTGCTGTTTGGCAAAATCGCGGATATCATCGGGTAATACTTCGATCTTATTTTCTTCAATGAGTTTGGTACTCACCAATGTCCATTTTAACTGATTGGAAAAACCCGGATAATCGGCTTCTGCCTCTTCGGCAGTTTTTGGCTGCTCACCACCAGACTGGAGCCAACGTTTCAGGAAAGCTTCAGGGAAATCCATTTTGGTATGATCTGTCAGGTGATGATAGATCTGGTCGAAGATCTGGTTGCGTGATTGGTTGGCAAAATGGCCTTCGATCTCGGCTTTCACTTCATTACGGAAATCTGCTTCCGTCTTGATCTCTTTATTGGGATATACACTCAGGAAGAATTCTTCATTCAGTTCAGCTTTCTCCACCAAACCAACTTTTGTGATCAGCAGTTTGAAATATTTGTCTGCATCTTCTTTGGTCAAACCCAGGTCAGCTAATACCGCTTCATTTTCTTTATCATCAAATGCTTTACTCAACTGAATCTGAACCGTATCGTCATTCTTCTTTCCGATAAAATTCTTGCGGAATCCTTCAGAAAAATATTTTACCAGTAAAGAATTGTCTTTACTGATACCACCTTCTATTTCGTTACCCTGTGCATCGGTTTCAATGAATTTTACGTTCAATACATTGTCATCTCCGGTAACCGTTTCCGGCTCTGTCATTTTACCATTGCGGATCTGAAGGCGTTCTACTTCTTCCTGAACCATTTCATCGGTTACGGTTACATTATAACGGGTTACTTGAATACTCTTCGCATCAACAGTAAACTCGGGTTTCAATCCCACTTCAAATGCAAAAGAATACGCAATAGGGTTATTCATATCCAGGGTTCTGGCATCATTTTCCAATGGCAGTGGCTGGGCAAATATTTCCAATTTTTCCTGGTTCAGGTAAGCGTTCAGTTCAGCTTCTACTTTACGCAGAATTTCATCACTGAAAACACCCTGACCGTACATTTTTTTAACCAGGCCGGCTGGTACCATACCCTTACGGAAACCAGGGATATTAGCCGTTTTGGCATATTTTTTTAAACTCTGTTCAAAACCGCTATAGTAATCTTCTTTGCTCAACTGAACTGTTAATTTGTCGTTCAACAATCCAATGTTCTCTCTGGTAACAGATGCCATGATGGTATATTTTAATCTTAAAATTTGGGCTGCAAAGGTAGGGGATTGTATCAAATGCCGGTGTATGAAATCAAATTTCGTCCTGTAACGGGTTAACCTGAACTAGTGGGTTGATTTACAGTGGATTTACCCCGCAAAATCGGTGTTTATCCCTGAGAGTCTTATGATACCTTTAAATTGTAAAGCCGAAATTATATAACGAAAAAAGATATCTTTTAAAGTTTGTTTAAAATGGTGAATTTCAATTTGATGGCATCCTTTTTGATTTAATTTCGAAATGATGAAACAGCCGGTTCTGATATCACTCTTATTACTCCACCTTCTGGGTAATACTGAGGTATGTCAGCTGCTAAGTGTACCCAAGTTGATTGAGCATTTTCGTGCACATAAACTGTGGAACCCGAAAGCCTCTTTTGTCTCCTTTGTGAGTGCCCATTATCTGGGTACTGACGGGATAGATGGCGATAATGACCAGGACCGGGAATTGCCATTTATGCATGTTTATCATCAAACCTCTCTTATCTCTACAGCCCCCCCTGTAATATGTTCCGCTGAGCCTGGGCGTACCCCGGCCGAATTGCGAACCTTTAAAATCAGAGATCATTTACATCTGCAGCCTGCTTATGTAGGCTCACTTCTTCGTCCCCCCCGGATAATAGCTTAGGCTTTGCACATGTTTGCTGCTTACCACAAACTCAACCATTAGTTTGAGGGGGTATTGACATGGTGTGCTCAATCTAGTTTTATCCATCTTAAACCATAAAATGATGCAAAAAAAATGGCTTGCAACAGGCACATTGATCGTATCCGTTACGGTATTATTCTTTGCCTGTAAACATGAATTGCCTTTTCCTGCCGGTATAATTCCGGTGGCGGAAGTGGCTAATCCCGGAAGCTCAGGTAAAACCTGTAGTGCCGATACAGTTTATTTCGCCAATGAGATACAACCGCTGTTAAACTCCAGTTGTGCCATGACCGGTTGCCATGATGCGATCACACACAAAGAGGGGATCAATCTCAGTACCTATCTGGGAACCTTAAAGATCGTTTCTCCCGGAAAGCCTTCCTCGAGTAAGTTGTATAGTACGATTGTTCAAAGCGGCAGTAACCGAATGCCACCACCTCCGTCACCTGCCATGACAACAGCTCAGATCGCCAAAATTCAAAAATGGATTACACAGGGGGCGATTAATAATGTTTGTGATCAGTGCGACACCACCAATTTCAAATTCAGCACAGCTATTAAACCATTAATGGACAATAAATGTGTGGGTTGTCATAACAGCGCATCATTGGGCGGAAATATAGATCTCTCTGGCTATGCGGGTATAAAATCTGCGGCAGTAAGCGGAAAACTATATGGGTCTGTGAACTGGAGCAATGGTATATCTGCGATGCCCAAGGGGGGAGTAAAAATGCCTGCCTGTGAGATCCAGCAGATTAAAAAATGGATAGATGCCGGAACACCTAATAATTAAAATCTTAGCAATGAAAAAAATAATGATCCTTCTTTTTTTGGGTATACTGGCTATCTCATTTCATTCCTGTTATTACGATAAATCTGATCTTCTGTATCCGATCGGCGTATCGGCGCCCTGTACAGATTCAGCGGGAACCATTTCCTATATCCAGAAAGTGGTGCCTATTCTTAGAACCCAGTGTTATGGTTGTCATACAACCACAGGTGGTTCGGGTGGCATCAACATGGGCACATTTGCACTGGATAAAGTGATAGCCACCAATGGAAAACTATATGGCACCATCAGCCATGCGTCTGGTTTTATAGCCATGCCTCAGGGTGGGGCCCAAATGACTGGCTGCCAACAGGCAGTGATACAAAAATGGATCAATGCAGGTGCTTTAAATAATTGATCACCTAAAATCAAAAACGATGTTATCAAAAAAAACATACCGATTGATACTGATATTGCTGGTGTTGCTGCTGGCAGCCGGATATTATGCATATCACGAATACAACAGGAAACCGGTTAGTACGGCTGAACTTTTACCCTTGTATGAGTTAACTGCACCGGATCTGATCAAAGGGTTTCAAACCGGCGAATCTGCTGCCAATCAGCAATATCTGGGCAAAGTATTGTCTGTTTCCGGAATGATCAAATCTCTCGAAAAAGATTCTGCGGGTTTATATACCCTGATCCTTGGCGATACCAGTTCCCTGTCTTCTGTTAGATGCAGTATGGACATTAAGATCGCTGATGATTCATTACTATACCGGGTTGGCGCCAAAGTATTGATTAAAGGCCTCTGCTCCGGTTTTACCTCAGATAATATGGGACTTGGTGCGGATGTGATCCTGAACCGTTGTGTATACATTAAATCATTTTAAAGCTTAAACAAATACCATGAAAAAAATAATCTTTTGCCTGATGTCTTTCCTGGTCCTGTCAACCCTTACTGCACAGGATAAATTCTTTACCAAAAGCGGTAAGATCGTGTTTGATGCCACTTCGGCTAAATCACCGGAAAATATTCTAGGCGTTAATAAAACAGTTACCTGTGTTCTCGATACAAAGACCGGGTTGCTTCAGTTTGCTGTGCTGATGAAAGGTTTTGAATTTGAGAAAGCATTGATGCAGGAACACTTTAATGAAAATTATGTGGAGAGCAATAAATTTCCCAAAGCAGAATTCCGTGGGGCACTTACCGAACCGGCTTCAGTGAATTTTTCGAAGGAAGCTGCCTATCCTGTGAAAGTAAAAGGGAAACTTACCATACATGGTGAAACACGCGATGTGGAATCTGAAGGAAAGTTGATAGTGAAAGCAGGAAAAGTACAACTGGTTGCTTCATTTGCAGTGGTATTGGCAGAGTATGGTGTGAATGTTCCCCAACTGGTAGCTGATAAAGTAGCTAAATCTGCAAAGATCAATGTGGATTGTGTTCTGGATCCCCTGAAATAATTTTTATCACCCATGAATTCTCTTACATGAAAAAGTATCAAAATGCGGTCATCATATTTTTTTTCTTATTGCTGCAAATGGAAAAAATAGCAGCCCAGGAAGTTGACCTGTTAAAACTGGTAGGTGAGGATAAGCCCAAAAAAGAATTTGTGAAGTATGCTTTTAAATCGCCGCGTGTGATCAATGGTCATTCTATGGAGTTTCTGGCACCCGGTACCATGGATTTTCGTATTCTGCACCGATTTGGCCTCTTGAGCCAGGGGTATGATAATTTCTTTGGCCTTGACCAGGCCAGTATGCGTATGGGTTTTGATTTTGGGGTAAGCAGGAACCTGATGTTTGGATTTGGAAGGAGCACCTATAAAAAAGAACTCGATGGCTATATCAAGTTTGCACCGATTATGCAATCTACGGGACATCATAGTTTCCCGTTCACTGTTGCCATGGTGGCGGGGATGACGATGAATACCCTGCCTTGGGCTGATCCCACAATCAAAAATTATTTTAGTTCCAGGCTCGCTTATTATTTTCAAACCATCATCGGGCGAAAGTTCAGTGAAGGTATCACTTTACAGTTTACACCAACCATGGTGCATAATAATATTGTGCCCTTACAAACACAACCCAATGATATTTATGCGCTTGGATTTGGTGGACGGGCAAAATTTTCAAAGCGGATGGCTTTTACCTGGGATTATTTTTACGTAATGAACGGGATACAACCCGGAGTGAATTTTCACCCGCTTTCAGTTGGTGTGGATATTGAAACAGGGGGGCATGTTTTTCAACTCCATGTTTCCAATTCTACCGGTATGAATGAACGTGCATTTATTACAGAAACCACGAACGACTGGTCTAAGGGAGAGCTAAGATTTGGATTTAATCTGTCAAGGGTATTTCAGTTGAAGAAAAATAAGAAACTGGAACTTTAGGCGTTAATGATTTTTTTAAATTCCCTGGGTTACAAACAAAATTCCGCATTACGTAATGCGGAATTTTTGTTATCGGATACAAATTGGATTTTTTGACTATTTTTAATGATGCATCATTCTACTTCAAACACTGTAAATGACGCGTTTCGTTTTGAAGCGTTATTCAACCACGCTTCCATGGGTATTGTGGTGGTGAACAGTGCGGGCATTATTCAGTCTGTAAACCCATTTGCACTTAAACTTTTTGGGTTTACCTCAGAAGAGTTGATAAACAAACCCATTGAATTGCTCATTCCTATGCGCTACCATCATAATCATGGGGCTCACAGAGATTCTTATATGCATAATCCCAGAAGCCGGCCAATGGGGGTAGGGATGGATCTTTTTGCAGTAAAAAAAGATGGCACAGAATTTCCGGTGGAAGTGAGTTTAGGTAATTATCAGAATGATGGAGAGATGAATGCGATCGCCTTCATCAGTGATATTTCTATCCGGAAAAAAGCAGAAGCAGAGATCGAAAAGCTGAATATTGATCTGGAAGCAACGGTTGAACAGCGTACAAAAGATCTAACGGAAACACTTCGTCAGTTGGAAATATCCAGAGATGTATTGGAAGATGTGTTAGCCTATCAGAAAGCATTACTGGATAATGCAGGAGTGATGATCATAGCAACGGATGAACGGGGAACCATTAAGCTCTTTAACCCGCAGGCATCGCTTAGTCTGGGTTACCCGGATACGGATATGATCGATAAACAAAGCCCGGTATTATTTCATGATAAAGAAGAGATCGAGCAAAAACGAAAGGAATTGCTTGATGAATATGGGGTTGATATAGATGATGATTTTGCTGTACTGGTAGATAAATCGAAACGTAATATTTATGAAGAAGAAGAGTATACCTACACCCGTAAAGATGGAACAACATTTGTTGCTTCACTCACCATTACTACGGTAAAAGACGGTGCGGGAAATATTACCGGTTTTCTGAGTATCGCCCATGATATCTCTGAAAGAAAGCGCGCAGAAGAAGATCTGCGCAAAGCCCTCGAAAAAGAAAAAGAACTGAGTGAACTGAAATCAAGGTTTGTATCGATGGCTTCGCATGAATTCCGCACACCTCTCAGTACAGTTCTCTCATCTGCATACCTGATCGAAAAATATACCGGTACCGACGACCAACCCAAGAGAAGTAAACATCTGCAGAGGATCTTCTCGTCAGTAAATATGCTCACAGATATTCTGAATGATTTTCTGAGCGTGGGCAAAATAGAAGAAGGCAAGATCCAGGTAAGGATAACCCAGTTTCATATTCAGGAATTGGTTAGTGCTATTACCGAGGAGATCAAAAACAATCTGAAAAAGGATCAGAAAATTGTTTACCAGCACGCAGGTCCAACTGATGTGGAACTCGACGGATCGTTGGTAAAGCATATTATCATGAACCTGATATCGAACGCCAGCAAGTTTTCTCCGGAGGGGGGAACCATTGAAATAAAAACCCTGTCCGGAAAGAACCATATTCAGCTTTCGGTAAAAGATCAGGGAATTGGTATTTCCAAAGAAGACCAGAAGCATCTGATGGAACGGTTCTTCAGGGCTACCAATGCAGGAAATATACAGGGTACCGGTTTGGGATTGCATATTGTTTCCAAATATGCTGAATTAATGAATGGTACCGTTACTTGTAAGAGTGAGTTGGACCACGGTACCGAGTTTATGATTACTTTTAACACTAAACCCGCTGATAATGCAAAAAATTTTGCTGATTGAGGATAACGATGATATCCGGAATAATACCGCTGAGATACTGGAGTTATCTAACTATGAAGTGATCACTGCAGAGAACGGTAAAATAGGGGTAGAGAAAGCGCTAGAACATAAGCCAGACCTGATCATCTGCGATATCATGATGCCCGTGCTGGATGGATATGGCGTTTTGCATGCCATTCATAAGAATGATACCATTAAGAATACGCCCTTTATTTTTCTCACAGCCAAAACAGAACGAAGCGATTTCAGGAAAGGCATGGAACTGGGAGCGGATGATTATATCACCAAACCCTTTGATGGAACAGAGCTGCTAAACGCAGTTGACAGCCGTTTACGTAAGCTGGCCTTGCTCAAAAAAGACCTGGCACCCGGATTGGAAGGCCTGGATAACCTGCTGGAAGCCTCTTTTGGAAAGAATGTACTCCAAACCTTTGCCGAAGGACGCAATACGAACCTGCTTAAGAAAAAACAAACGGTTTATTCAGAAGGTAACCACCCGATCCGTTTATACTATATCATCAAAGGGAAAGTGAAAACCTACCGTACCAATGACGACGGAAAGGAGCTGGCAACGGATATCTATGTGCCGGGTGATTTTATCGGGTATATAGCTTTGTTGGAAGGGGGTGTTTATAAAGATTCTGCTGAAGCATTGGAAGATACAGAACTGGCTATCATACCTAAAGAGGATTTTGAAGAACTGGTCAATAATAACAAAGAAGTAGCGCAGAAATTTATCCGGTTGCTGGCTAAGAATATTTCTGAAAAGGAAAACCAGTTATTGGGACTTGCCTATAATTCGCTGCGAAAGAAAGTGGCAGAAGCGATCGTTAAACTGCAGCAAAAATATCAAACAGGCGATGAATCCTTTGTGATCGATATCAGCCGTGAAAGTCTGGCTACCATTGCCGGTACGGCAACCGAATCCCTGATCAGGACATTGAGTGATTTTAAAAGCGAGAAGATGATCGATATTCAAAATGGAGCCATCAAAATACTGGACGGGAAAAAACTGGCCAGCCTGCTAAACTGATGCGATTACATGTTTTTTGAGAGATAATTGTTGAAGGCCAGTTTAAGTCCGGAGAATTGTTTTTCCGCCTCCATGATATTGTTCCGGATCTTTTTGAGTTTGGTTTCTATGGCTGGTGTAGTCTTGTTTTCGAAAGGTTCATGTTGCAGCAGTTTCTCCAGATCGGCAACATCATCCCTTAATAAGCTCATCCTTGTATCCTCATCAATAAAATTATTCTGGAAGGTTTCAATATTTTCCAGCAGGCCGGTATCAAAATTGTCTTTCAATATCTCGGCGATCCGGTTCTTCAAACGGATATTTTCCTCTATCATAAAGCCCAGCGACCTTTTCCAGGTTGCGCACTCGTATTGTAATTGTTTCAATTTTAATTCAGCCATAGGTTCCGGGCAATACGCCCTGTTTAATATTTCCTGTATCACGGGATAGATTTATTAAATCTGAAACAAATGTAACGGGCTCCCTATGGGGTATGAATGACCTTCATCAGTAAAAAAACTGACTCTCATCATTTTACGGGGGTTATACACAGACCGAATGGGGAAATGGGGATTTCCCCGGGTTTTTGTTGATGGGTTGGATGACGAAATTTTAACAAAAGGGCCATCCCGGTGGGATAGGGCAAAACAAAGGCGCAGATTCTGCGCCTTTGTTAAGAGTAAAAACTGTGCGGATGACAGGGGTCGAACCTGCATGCCTCACGGCGCCAGATCCTAAGTCTGGTACGTCTGCCAATTTCGCCACATCCGCATGTATACATATAACAGGTGGCGTACCTGATACATAGGCCGGCAAAAATAGGGGATTTTGAAAAATTGTCGGATAATTCCTTGGTTTAGTTTTCAATCCATTGCTAACCTGATACTTATCAGTTAAATAAAATAAGCGCAGTAAAGTTGCCTTTACTGCGCTTTGCTTTTAAAATGGGATATCAAATTGTATAAAATACCCGATCAGTTAGTTATTTCTTCCAGAAGAATTGTTACCTGCATATCTTCTGCTGTCACCACCACGGAAAGAACGTCTTTCGGTATTTTGGCGATGTCTTTGCACAGGCTTCTGTGGTAAAGTTTTGTAGGTACTGAGGGATGTATCACTCATGGCATACGGATGATCGGTTACGATAGGTACCGAAACCGAGATCAGTTTCTGGATATCACGTAAGAATTCTTTTTCTTCCATATCACAGAAAGAGAAAGCGATACCGCTGGCACCTGCACGGCCTGTACGACCGATACGGTGTACATAGGTTTCGGGTACATTCGGTAATTCAAAATTGATCACGTGTGAGAGATTGTCAACATCAATACCCCTTGCGGCGATATCAGTTGCCACCAATACCCTTGTATGACCGGTTTTGAAATTGGTTAAGGCACGTTGTCTTGCATTCTGTGATTTGTTACCATGTATGGCTTCTGCGCCAATACCGGCACGTACCAGATCTTTTACCACTTTGTCTGCACCATGTTTGGTACGGGTAAATACCAACGCACTTTGAATGGCTTTGTCTTTCAGAATATGCAGCAACAGATGTTTTTTGTTTTCTTTTTCAACAAAATACATTGCCTGCTGAATGGTTTCTGCAGTAGAGGATACCGGAGTAACTTCCACTTTGGCAGGATTGGTTAAGATAGTGCTCGACAGTTTTGCGATCTCTGTTGGCATAGTTGCAGAGAAGAAAAGGGTTTGTCTTTTGGCCGGAACTTTTGTGATGATCTTTTTCACATCATGTATAAAGCCCATGTCCAGCATGCGGTCTGCTTCATCCAATACCAATATCTCTAACTGAGAAAGGTTGATATAACGTTGCTCGATCAGATCCAATAAACGTCCGGGTGTTGCGATCAGAATATCCACGCCATTGCGTAAAGCATTGGTTTGTGGTTGTTGAGAAACGCCTCCAAAAATGACTAGATGTTTCAGGTTCAGGTGTCTGCCATAGGCAGCAAAACTTTCGTTAATCTGTATAGCCAGTTCTCGGGTGGGTGTTAAGATCAGTGCTTTAATGCCACGGTTGGTGCTGCCTGCCTGTTTCCTTTCATGCAGTAATTGTAAGATAGGAATGGCAAAAGCCGCTGTTTTACCCGTTCCGGTTTGTGCACAGCCTAATAGGTCCCTGCCTTCTAACAGCATGGGAATAGATTGTTCCTGGATGGGTGTGGGTGTTGTGTACCCCTCAGTGTTGAGCGCTCGTAGAATGGGCTCAATGAGGTTTAATTCGTTGAATAACAAAGTGATATTATTTAAAATAAATGAACATCTGAATTAGCTCAGATGGTATATAACCTGCCCGTAATTGACTTGATAAACTTTGTCACGGAAGAGTGATCAGTCTGTAGAGAGAGTATATGAATGATGCAAAGATAGGGGAAATATATTTAATGGGTTGTTAAGAGGAGTGAATATCGAATATCGAGCAAGGAATCATGAATGTTGAAGTATTCTTGCGATCCTTTGTGTCTTTGTGCCTTTGCGGTTGAAAATCTTTACCGCAAAGGCACAAAGACACGAGGTTACGCTAGGGTTGAAATGATTTCTTCGAGAAATTGTTGATCGGTTTCATCAAACTGATTCAGATGTTCACTGTCAACATCAAGCACCCCCCAAACTTTTCCATCTTTTAGTAATGGAACAACGATCTCCGATTTAGATAAACTGCTGCAGGCAATATGACCGGGAAATTTTTCTACATCGGGTACGATCAATGTTTCTGCTTTTGCCCAACTGGTACCACAAACACCACGGCCTTTATTGATACGCGTACAGGCAACAGGTCCCTGAAAAGGTCCTAATACCAATTGCTCACCTTTCACTAAGTAGAATCCCACCCAAAACCAGCCGAACTGTTCTTTTAATGCACCTGCCATATTCGCAAGATTGGCGATCAGATCTGGCTCGCCTTCAATCAGTGCCTTGATCTGTGGGATAAGGGATTTATATTGGGTCTCTTTGTCGCCTTTTGTTATCGTGAGATCTTCTGCCATAGTTTTCTATTCAATCAACAAAACTATTCATTCCGGGGCTTATTGCCAATCATTCCAAGATGGGTGTGTTTAAAATCATCAGTATACTTTAACCCATAGCCAAAAACACGATCAAAGCAGCTATGGGCAAACAGCAGAATGCCGATAAATACGGCAATGTCATCATGTAATAGATAGCCGGCTATGAGAACCCATACACCTGTGAGTTTGTGATGAATGAGGTTGTAAGCATAAGCGCCAATTGCAGTGTTAGCCAGATAACCCAGCATACTGATATCCGGTGCGAGAAAAAGAATCACCCATAGCCACCAGCTGAAATGCAGGGGCTGAAGGTATAATCCCAATATGCCTATTGCCAATTGTGCTAATTCTTCTGCTTGTAATAGCTTTTTCATTTTGTTTGATTTAGGCTACAAATCTCGCAGGCGCAACCGGTTTGAACCGTTAACATAAGATAAGAAAATGCGATAGCCTATTTTTTAGCTGCCCGATTACGGATGCGGCTAAGGCTTACCGGTGTTATGCCCAGGTAATTGGCAATATGGTGTTGAGGAATTCTTTCAATAATTTTCTGTTTGTTACTGCTAAGTAACTGGTGATAACGCTCTTCGGGACTAAGCATTAATAGACCAACCATTCTTTCTTCCAGTCCGATGGCCAGATATTCGGCTAACAGCCTTCCAAATTTTTCCCAGGCATGGCTTTGTTTGTATAAATCCTGTAAAGCTGAATAGGAAAAAACGATTAGCCTTGTTTCGGTCAATGCTTCAATACTGATCGACCCCGGTTTACCGTTTATGCAACTGATAAAATCTGTTACAAAACTGTTTTCGAAATAGAAATAGGTTGTTTTTTCTTCTCCGTCTTTGGTGTAGTAATGACGCATATTGCCATCCAGTATAAAACCGATCTC
Source organism: Chitinophagaceae bacterium (assembly GCA_947455605.1). Taxonomy (GTDB): domain Bacteria; phylum Bacteroidota; class Bacteroidia; order Chitinophagales; family Chitinophagaceae; genus Sediminibacterium. Next base: position 37,720 of record CANGOX010000003.1, on the reverse strand, counting down.
TTTGCAAATCTTTCCTTCTTTGGCAAAGAGTGAATTTTTTGCCAGCACCCGTTCAGTAAGGTGCGGCAATAGTAATTGCCAGTCTGCGTCTGATAATTTGGTGAATTTTTCGATATAATCTCTGATCAACTCAAACATTATTATCGGATGTATTTACCAATGATGGGTAGTTTTTTAAATTCTTTCTTTTCAACTAACAGAATGAACCATACATAGGCAGATAAAAATATAAAACCTAAACTCAAACTAAAATATACCTGTGGAATAAAATAGGTTATGCCTTTGTGAATGAAAAATAATAGAAGAACGATCACACCATACGCGATCATCTTTTTAGTTACATAAGGAATTGGATAGGCTTTTTGTCCCCACTTATAACAGATCACCATCATAGTTCCATAACAAAAGAAAGTAGCCCATGCTCCTGCCATATAACCGATCAAAGGGATAAAGAAATAATTGATGCCAATGGTAATAGCAGTTCCTATCAATGTAATGTAAGTGCCTGCAATGGTTCGATGGGTTAGTTTGAACCAGATACTGAGGTTATAGTAAACACCCAGAAAAATATTGGCTATTAGTAATACAGGAACAATCGCAAGCCCTGATCTATAATTTTCACCAATCAGTCTTGACCATACAGGGAGGAACAGACTTACTGCCAGAAACATAGTAGTTACCACGATCACAAAAAATTTCATTACGCGGGCATATACTTTTTGCGGGTTCTGCCCTTCGGCCTGTTTGAAAAAGAAGGGTTCTGCCCCCATTTTAAATGCCTGTACAAACAATGTAATGAGTAAGGATAGTTTATAACAGGCATTGTAAATACCTACCTGTTCGTTTCTGAACTCTTCTGTTCCCGGTAACCAGGCTTTGATCATCAACCTGTCAAAGGTTTCGTTAACAATACCGCCAAGCCCAACAATCAATAAAGGCATGGCATATATCATCATCTCTTTCCAGAGTTTAGTGTTAAAGATTAATCGTACCCTCGCGATCTCTTTTCCCAGTAATAAAAGGGTTACGATACTTTGAATCACATTTGCAAAGGCAACATAAACTATCGGATTCTTGTTGTTGTCATAAAAACTGCTTACCCAGCTTTGCGGATCTTTAGCGATCTGTGCAGGACAATAATTAACGAAGAACCAAACCAGTGAGATCATTACAAATACGCCGGATATGTTTACGAATGCATATTTAAGCGGACGTTCCTCCTGGCGAAGCCTGGCCAAAGGAATCTTATTCAAAGTATCAATGGTAATAATAAAGATGGTGAACTGGGCTATTTGTGGAATATCAGGGAAACCGGTGATCACAGCTAAAGAACTACGGCAATACCACAATATCAAAGAAAAGATAACAGTTGAAAATAAAATGGAAAGGAAGGCAGTACTATAAATTGATTTTTTATATTCCGGTTTGGCAGAAAACCGAAAATAGGCTGTTTCAAATCCGTAAGTAAAAATGATACTCAATACCGGGATGGTAGAATACAATAGGCCCTGTCTTCCAAAATCGGCAATTTTTACATGACTTGAATAAGTAAGCAAGGGTGTGATCAGGTAGCCAATGAACTTAACTGCTATAGAGCTAACTCCATACCACATCGTTTGTCCTGCTAATTTCTTAATACCGCTCAAGAGACTGGTTTATTGGTTTATTTGTTTATTGGTATCGCGTTTGGCTTTCTGCGTTAAGCATTCAGCGTTGAAAGTAAAAGTAACAAATGTGCAGCTTACCGGTGAATATCTGCCGGTAGCTTACCTGAATTTTCATTACCCGGCGGGGCAAACCTTGGGTCTTTCAGGAAACTGGAATCTGTTAAAGTATATAAAAATGCCGTCAATTGACCGATCTCGTAATTGGATAAAGCCATTTTATTCTTTAGCAAAGGATCTGTAGTGGCACTTACCACCATGTTTTTCCGGTAATGCTCAAAAACACTCATTAAAGAGAACAATCTGCCGTCGTGGCCGTACGGAAAGGTCATGGCCACATTACGCAGACTGGGTACTTTGAATTTTAAGGAATCAGCAGGGTCGCCGGTGATCTTCATTCTGCCGAAGTCTTTTAAATAGGAATCTATGGGTAGACCTACGTTCCGGTATGAATAATCTGTGAACATGGGTTCTGAATGGCAGGTAATGCATTTCTTTTTAAAGATATCATAGCCCAATTGTTCGGGCAGTATAAAAGCCGCTTCACCACGCATTACTTTATCATATTTGCTGTTGCTGCTAACCAGTTGCAGTTCAAACTGGCTGATGGCTTTACCAAGCCGTTGTGTATTGATCGTTTCATCACCAAAAGCCGCTTTGAATAATTGTTGATATTCCTTATCCAACTTTAATTTATTGATCACATTCTCTATCGTCTCTGCCATTTCATTTTCTGCGGTAATGGGAGCAAGAGGTTGTAGATCGAGGTGATTGATTCCTCCATCCCACATATATTCTTTTTGCCAGGCAAGATTAAATAAACCAGGGGCATTACGGGTGGTTAAGGAATTATTGAACCCGTGACTCAGATTATGATCGTAGGTGTTGAACGCACCAAACTGTTGGTGACAGGAAGCGCAGGAGATTTCGCCATCCTTACTCAACCTTGTATCGTAAAATAATTTTTTCCCAAGTGCAATGCCTTCTTCAGTTAAGGGGTTTTTTGAAAAATCATAAACAGGTTGTGGCCATCCTTTGGGAACAGGGAAGGGCACCGGTTTAGGTTTCCGGTATAGGGTATCTATACTTACCCAACTGATGGCGGTTGTAAGAATTGAAAGGATAACGATTATTTTTTTCATTCCCTTCATATCAACGTATGGTGTTTATTGAAAACATGGAACTGTAATTATCTGCGATCTTTTTTGCCAATGGTCCGGGCATATGGCAAACCGGGGTTTCAGATGTACGTATCTCTGAACTGTTCTTAAACCAGGTATTGATGTCTGCATTTATATGCAGTTCCTGAACCGTTGTTGTTTGCGGAATATTGAGTGTAATGGTTTTCAAAGTACTGTTCGGGCCTTTGAATCCACCTATATGATAAGTGAAATAATGACCTGCGATGGTGGAGGATTCTGAAATGCCTTCCAGCTTGGCCATGATATAACCACTGTTCCATGTCCAGAACATTCCCCGCATCGGATCGAGTGCGCCGGTTTGTATGCCGGATACATTACGAATACTATCAACACCTAACAGGAATTGGATAGAACCGATAGTATTATCGGGAACAGATAGGTTGATGATCTTTGAAAGAGAATCAGCTTCATCCACTAAAAAATATTCAACAGGGAGCAGGGTTGTTTTTCCCTGTTTATCAGTTATCGAAATATTGGAGATATAATACCGAAATCGCTGAACTGTAATTTTTTCGCCCAGAGCTGTTGTGTAACTATTTCCCAAAACCAGGTCTTCATTTCCCGCTTTGTGATGAAAGATAAGCGTAACCTGTTTTTGTGAAAAGCCGGCTATCGGTATCGCCAGCATTATCCAGCAAAAGGCCAGAACAAATATTGTGTTGTTTGCTTTATTCATTAGTAATCGTTCCTGTTAACTTTTCTTCTTTGCGCTTTGGTAAATGTATTTCGTTTCTTACTTTCTATTCTTTTTTCCTTAGAAGCTTTGGTAGGTTTGGTGGCACGGCGGATCTTTTGTTTTACCAGCGCATTACCTACCAATTGATTCATTTTTTTGACCACTTCCAGCTTATTGCCTAATTGCGATCTTTCTGATTGAGATTTTACCAGCAGGAACCCCTCATCAGTTATTTTATTCTGTAACTTTTCTTTAATGCGTAATTTCTGTTCTTCAGTTACCAATAAAGAGGTTGTTACCTCCCAACGGCCTTCCACCATGGTTTCTACCTTGTTCACGTTTTGCCCACCCTTACCGCCACTACGGGCCGTCTGGAACTGAATTTCGGGTGTAATGTCTATCTTCATCATGCTAAAGTTCGTAAAAAAACGGGTAAGGAATTATGAGAATTGTTATACAAAGGGTAAAAGAAGCGTCGGTTACTGTAGATGATGTGGTAACTGGTGCTATCCGTACAGGCTTGTTGGTATTAATGGGTATTGAAGATTCTGATACAGATGAGGATATCAGCTGGCTGAGTAATAAGATCGTTAACATCCGGATTTTTAATGATGAGAACGGTGTAATGAATCTGGGTTTAAAAGAAGTAAATGGGGATATTTTACTGGTAAGCCAGTTTACCCTTCATGCCAGTACCAAAAAAGGGAATAGACCCTCGTATATCAAGGCATCTAAACCCGATTTCGCGATACCGATATATGAAAAGATGATTGGGCAGCTTGAACAGGACCTTGGCAAAAAAGTTCAAACAGGTATTTTTGGTGCAGATATGCAGGTAGCTTTGCTCAACGATGGCCCGGTAACGATCTGCATCGATTCAAAAAACAAGGAGTAATAGAATTAACAGATTAATAATCCGCTAATCCGTAATCCGCCAATCCGATAATCATGAAAGATATAGAGAACAGACAGGATTTAGAAGCATTGATGGTTTCCTTTTACAGTGTGGCCATCATCGATGAAGTGATCGGGCATTTTTTTACTAAGGTAGTTCCGCTGGATCTTGATAAACATATACCCCTCATTACAGATTTCTGGGAAACCGTCATTTTTGATAAAGCGGCATACCGGGGTAATGTGTTTGGTGTGCACGAAAATATCCATACTTTATTTGCATTTGAGGATAAACATTTTGAAAGATGGGTAGCTCTTTTTAAGCAAACAGTGGATGAATTATTTTCCGGATCAAATGCCGAAAAGATCAAACAGCGTGGGGAATCTATTGCAACTGTCATGCGTATCAAACTCGTTCATTCCGTAACTGATTTCAAAAAATAATAGATCATGACTCTTGAACAAGCACAATTACAGGTTGATGAATGGATCAAAACTGTTGGTGTTCGTTATTTTAATGAATTAACGAACCTGGGTATCCTGATGGAAGAGGTTGGTGAATTAAGCAGGTTAATGGTTCGTACCTATGGGGAACAATCGTTTAAAGAGTCTGATAAGAGTAAAGAGATTGCCGATGAAATGGCAGATGTATTATGGGTATTGATCTGTCTGGCCAATCAAACAGGGGTTGACCTGACTACGGCTCTGCAGAAAAATTTTGAGAAAAAAAATATCCGTGATGCCAACCGTCATAAAGACAATGAGAAACTGCATTAAATGCAAATAGCTTACATTACGGATAATGAAATGGCACTTTAAAAATTTGTTTCCAATCTTAAAAGAATCGCTCTTTGATTTTGCTGATAACAAATCATTACGCATGAGTGCGGCTCTCGCCTATTATACGATCTTCTCCATAGCACCCATGCTCATTGTGATCATAAGCCTTCTGGATATTTTTTATGGGCGCAATGCTGTTGAAGGAACCATTTTTCAGCATATCCAGGGGTTTATCGGTGCAGATGCCGCTTTACAGATAGAAGAGGTAATAAAAAATGCAACCATTTCAAAGGATATCACATGGGCTTCAGTAGTGGGGATCTGCGCGCTGATTTTTGCTGCTACCGGTGTGTTTGCAGAAATACAGGATTCGATCAATTATATCTGGCGCCTAAAAGCCAAGCCCAAGAAAGGGTGGCTGAAGCTGGTAGTAAACCGTGTACTAAGTTTTTCCATGGTTGTGAGTATCGGATTTATCCTGCTTGTGTCGCTGGTGGTGAATTCTTTATTGGATATGTTGGGCCTGCAGTTACTTAAATTTTTTCCTGAAATAGCTGTGTATGTGGCCTATGGGATTAATTTATTCATCACATTTATTACCATCAGTTTTTTATTTGCAGTTATTTTCAAAGTACTGCCCGATGCCCGTATGCATTGGCGTGATGTGTTTACAGGTGCCATTACCACGGCGTTTCTTTTTATGCTCGGCAAATTTGCCATCAGCTATTATCTTGGCAAAACCCATATCAGTTCTACCTATGGTGCAGCCGGTTCTGTTGTGATTATTTTACTATGGGTCTATTATTCTTCCTGCATCCTCTATTTTGGTGCCTGTTTTACAAGGGCTTATGCTATCAGAACCGGCAGAAATATTTATCCCAATGATTATGCGGTATGGATACAGGAAATTGAACTCGAGAATAAAGCTTCGCTACTTGTTCAGGTAAAACCGGTAGTTACCAATACCTCCGTAAGTGTGGTGGAATCTAAAACCGATCCGGTGCCTGAAAAAAAATAATACCGCCATTTTGTGGCAGTATTATTTTCTGCAGTCTAAGCATTATTTAAAGATACTTTTCTGCTTAGCCATTTTTTCAATTTCTGCAACGGTTCTCGGACTACCTGCCGAAAGATTTTTATAGCCTGTGGCTGTGATCAGGATATCATCTTCTATCCTTACACCAATATTCCACCATTTCTGATCACATTTACTTCCCGGAGGAATATAAATGCCCGGCTCTACTGTAAAAACCGCTCCAGGCTCCAGTTTGGGCGGATTGGGGTCATGCACATCCAATCCCAGGCCATGCGAAGTGCCATGTGGGAAATAATTTCTCACTTCTGCATCAGAAGTAATGATTCCGAGTTTTTTCAATCCTTCTGTGATCACTCGTAAAGCTGCTTTGTGAGGTTCATTGGAAGCATTGCCAGACTTGCATTGAAGAAAGGCTGAATCCTGGGCCATCAGTACCAATTCGTAAATGATCTTTTGTTCCGGACTGAATTTTCCGTTCACGGGAATGGTACGGGTTACATCGGCACTATAGCCATGGTATTCGGCCGCACAATCGCTTAATAACAGATCGCCATCTTTCATCAAACGTTGATTACTCTCATAATGGAGAATGCAGGTATTCTCTCCCGATCCGTTAATGCTTGGATAACCCACAAATTCTGATCCGTTCTTTTTGAACATATATTCCATAATGGCCTGGGCCTGGTATTCTGTCATATTGGGTTTGGTAGCTTTCATCACTTCATTATGCCCCTGTACGCTCATGGCCACTACTTTTTCAAGTATCGCAATCTCTTCCGGTTGCTTCACAGCGCGTAAGCCACGTATGATATTGGTAATGGTTCGTGATGCATTCGGTTTTTTCTGTAAGGTCATTGCACTATCAACTACCTGTGCCATTCTGGATAAGGGATCAACACCTCCGCGTCCGTAATATTTCTGCAGGATCCCTTCGGTATAAAAAGTGGTCATAACTGAGTCAACCTTACTCATGTCAATGGTCGCATAATTGAATTTGTCGTGCGTAAATACATTTTCGATCTTACAGGTTTCTTTTACCCCATCCACTCCCAATATTTTGCCTGTCCACATTTCTCTGGCCGGATTTCGGGGTTGTACAAACAAGAATTCGGTGCCGGTCTTATCCAATATTGTAACGGGCTCTTTAAAGATCAGTAACAGGGAATTGGGTTCTTCCAGTCCGGTCAGATAATAGAAATTCTTATTCTGTGCATATACAAAATCCACATCATTATTCCGGTTACGAACCTGTGAGGCAAAGAATAAGGCCACGGAGTGCTTAGGCATCATTTCCCTCACAGCCGCCCTTCTGCCTGCATGAAATGCAGGGGAAAGATAATCGTTTGGGTACTCGGTATTTTGCTGGGCCTGCAGCAGCAGTGGAAACAGGCATAAAAGGAGAAAGCATTTTTTAAGCATATAGTCCTCGGTTTTGGATGGTCTAATCTAATTTTTTTATCGTAAGGGGCATAATCTTTTGGATAAACGTGCTTTTTTGGCGTTTTTTCTCCCGAAAGCTATGCCGGTAGGTTTCGCAGAGCAAGGGTAAAAGCATATTTTTGCGGCGTTATGAGTATACAGCAAGACAACCAGTTTCAGGCAATTATTTCGCATGCCAAAGAGTATGGATTTGTATTTCCCAGTAGTGAGATCTATGATGGCCTTAGTGCCGTGTATGATTATGGCCCATACGGCAGTGAATTAAAAAAGAATATCCGCGATTACTGGTGGAAGAGCATGACCCAGTTACACGAAAATATTGTGGGTATTGATGCAGCCATATTCATGCATCCTACCACCTGGAAAGCCAGCGGCCACGTTGATAATTTCAGCGACCCGATGATCGATAACCGCGACAGTAACAAAAGATACCGGGTAGATCATTTGCTGGAAGCCAAAGCAGATATCTTGAGAGAAAAAGGAGATACTGTTGCAGCAGATGCCTTACTGGCAGCCATGGATAGTTTACTGGCGCTGGAAGATTTTGCCGCCGTTAAGCAACTGATCATCGATCAGAAAATTGTTTGTTCGGTAAGTGGCACGGCCAATTGGACCGACATACGTCAGTTCAACCTGATGTTCTCTACCCAATTGGGTTCCGTGGCTGAAGATGCGGATACCATCTACCTGCGACCGGAAACTGCACAGGGTATTTTTGTGAACTTCCTGAACGTACAAAAGACCGCAAGGATGAAAATCCCTTTTGGTATTGCACAAACCGGTAAAGCTTTCCGTAACGAAATCGTGGCCCGTCAGTTTATTTTCCGCATGCGCGAATTTGAGCAGATGGAAATGCAGTTCTTTGTTCGTCCCGGCACTGAAGGTGAATGGTACCAATATTGGAAAGAGGCCAGATTGAAATGGCATTTAAGTCTGGGCATTGCTCCTGAAAAATACCGGTATCATGACCATGTAAAACTGGCACATTACGCTAAAGAGGCCTGTGATATTGAATATGAATTTCCATTTGGTTTTAAAGAAGTGGAAGGCATCCATTCAAGAAGTGATTTTGACCTGAGCCAGCACCAGAAGTTCAGCAAAAAGAAGATGCAGTATTTTGATACAGAGATCAACCAGAACTATGTGCCGTATGTGGTGGAAACCTCTATTGGCTTAGACAGAATGTTCCTGCTGATCTTGGCCAATGCCTACGAAGAAGAGACCATTGCCAAAGAAGACGGCTCAACGGATAGTCGTGTGGTTTTGCATATACCTGCGAAGCTTGCACCCATGAAACTTGCGATTCTTCCACTCACCAAAAAAGATGGTTTGCCAGAAATTGCGCGTGAACTGATGGATGAGTGCAAACCTTATTTTAAATGTTTTTACGAAGAAAAAGATGCGATCGGTAAACGATACAGAAGACAGGATGCCATCGGTACTCCTTTCTGTGTAACGATCGATCACCAGACCAAAGAAGACCAGACCGTAACCATCCGTTATCGTGACACTATGGTGCAGGAAAGGGTGTTGATGAGTAAGATCAAGGATCTGGTTTTGGAACAGATGATGTAGCATTTATGAATAAGCTGATATGAAAATGAGGTTTGTTAATTAAAACAAACCTCATTTTCGTATTTTAAAGTTGCTACATTTTCAAATTGCTATTATCCGTAAACCTCCAGATGAATCGCTTTCTTATCATAACCCATGGCCACAATGCGTTCCTTTGCTTCGTCGATCATATTCTTCCAGCCGCATAAAAAGAATTTAGCGGGTTTCTTACCATGATCTGTGAGTGCTTCATATACAGGGTGTACATAGCCTTTGTATGATCCATCGGGCACTTCGGTTTCCCTTGAATAACATGGGTGAAAATGGAAACCGGGCTCCATTTTTTCAAGTTCCTTTAATTCATCAATATATAATCCATCTTCAAATTTCCGACAACCGAAGATCAAGTGAACTTCCTGATGCGGCAATTTATGTGAATGTATAAAATGAGCCATTGAATGGAATGGCGCAATACCAGTTCCCGTACAAATGAAATACAGATTTTCGTTGATCGGCTCTGGTAAGGTGAATTTACCTTGTGGGCCGCGAAGTATTAATTCACTACCTACCGATACATGGTTAAACAGATAAGTTGTGCCTAATCCTCCCTCAAGAAATACGATCACCAACTCAAACACATTGGTACCATCAGGTGCAGAAGAAATGGAATAACTTCTCCAACGTTTATTTTTCTGCTCGTGAATGGGAAGGTCAAGTGTTACAAACTGGCCGGGTTTAAAATCGAAGGATTCAACTTCGGGTACCTGTATCCAGAATCTTCTTGTTAAGGCGGTAGCGTTTTCAATTTTGATTACCTTACCGGTTCTCCAGGGTTCTAACATGGCGCTTTTTTTTCTTTGTGCTAAAATAGGTATCGGACATATCCGTTTCAAAGGTACAAACGCAATCAATATCAATCAATAAAAAAGGCATCCCGCTGTAAGCGGGATGCCTTTTTTATTGATTTTACCCGTATTTACCGCTGAATAAGGATCTTTTGTACATAATTTTTCTTGTTATGTTGGATCTTCAGAATATAAAATTCTGAACTTACCCCATCCAGACTGAGCTGTTTGGAATATTTTCCGCTAAAATCAGGTATCGAACTGTTATAGACTTTCTGCCCCGATGCACTCAAAATATCAATAGTAAGATCTGCCTTTCCTGATACTTCAAATGAGAGATTGAATACCCCTCTGTTTGGATTAGGCGATACGCTTAGTTTGATTTCGGTAGCTGATACATTATTGATGGCTGTTGCTACAAATGAGATAGTATTGGAAGTTTGCTGACATCCAAATGCATCTGTAACAATCACTTTGTATTTACCTGATTTAGTTGGTTTATAGTTTTTGCCCGTAGCACCACTAATGACCGTTGTGTCATTCAGAAACCATTGGTTACCCGAAGTGATACTGCTCACCAAGGAGTCGGCCGATTGTGTGATCACCGGTACGGCTGCCGTTGTGGCTACTACTGCCACCCTATCACTTACGCAGGCGCCGGTATTCACCTTGGTATCATAAAAGAAATAATAGAACTGCGATTCCTGTGCAGTTCCGGTATGGGCACTGTTACCGGTAATGGAAACGATATTAGGTATACTCATTGGGTAAGTAGTGGTACCGGTGATACTATTGTTCCTGAATAAAGTAGCACTATCAGATCTACCCTGGCTTCTTAAACATTCTACGATCAAAACATGATCTCCAGTGGTACTTACCGGAATGTTTAGATAATAAATAGCCCCGGTATCTGCCACTGGGTTACCGGTAACGGCACCAGGTGTAGGAGTAGGGGTTGTGGCATATACATCCAGTATGGTTTGACCCAATGGCTGGTATGAATAGCCGCCGGTTGTCAGATCTTCACTAACAATATTTCCTAATGTAATCTTTACCTGTCCAGGGTAACCAACATATAAACGGGCTGTTTCAATAATGATAGGAACCGTGTTGTTGAACTTTACATAGTTTCCTCCGAATATATTATAGCCTCCAGAAGAGAAAACAGTTTTATTGGCTGGACCAACACCTGTTCTGGCTTCTTTTGCAACATAATAGGTCTTATCAGTAGGGATGGTGGTGGTTGTTACTGTTGAACCGGTTGCAAATGGTGAAGTTGTTGTGGCTGTTGAATACCAGAAATAATTAGACAGATCCGGACTGTTTACTTTCAGGGTTACATTGGTTCCGCAGATATTTCCTGCTGCTGAAACGGCAGCTGGTTTAGCAGCTGTACTAAAAGTAGAGACAAGGCTGTTATTACTTGCGTTCTGATCGCTGGTAGCATTGGTGGCAGCTGTGATAGTATACGTAGTTCCACCCGTTGTAGCAAATGGCGACTGGAATGTATAAGTAACCGTAGACAATGCCTGTATGGGTCCGGGATAAGTAAAGGCCAGATTAGCAACCGTTGTAGTTCCGTTAACGATAGAAGCTGTTAAAGGAATATTCGTTTGGTCAACCGAACCGTTATTCTTGATCTTAACCGTAAGGTATTGTGCACCGCTTCCGCAGTCAGTTGCAGAAGGTGCAACGATCTCGCTAATGGACATATCATTGGAAGCATTGACTACTCTAACCCGGTAATCCTGGGTTTCACCCTTTCCATAAGTGCCGCAGGCAACAATATCAGCTGCGGTAGACGTTTCCTGCACGATGATCCGCATCAGGCAGATATTGCCAACGGTGAGGCCGGATGGCGTAGTAATATTTCCGTTAAATACTGTAGAGGTTGATGCCAGTACACCACTGGTGGCTGCCAGTTCGGATGTTTCAAACGTACCGTTATTGTTATAATCGATAAACACTTTTACGATCCTTGGATTGGTGGTTGCATCTGCCGTACTGGTGCGAATAGAGATCGGAATGGTTTGTGAGGCTTCTATATCCGCTACAAAATTGGTATTGTTGGTATAGGTTTTTGATCCTGCAGAATTGAGTACATGGATGGTCTTGAAGTTCACACTGTCGATCCTTGCTCCGCCGCCGCCTGAGGTAGATGCGCAATAAGCAACACCTCCCACACCGCTAACCAGCAATGAGTAAGCCTGTGAGCCTTTTGCCAACGTACCTTTATGGCTTATGGTGATGGTGTAGATCTGGCCTGGAACGGTGCTGTCAATATCTATGCGCTCCACATTGTCGGTAATATTATCACCGGGCACTGCTGCAAAAGAGGGATTGTTCACATCCAGTGTCCATGGCTGGTAGGTTCTGCCTCCTCTGGTAATACGGATGTCAAGATCATTCACCAGGTTTTTTGCACGGTTATTGATCAGGTTCACATTGTCTACGTTTCCTTTCACATCGGTCCAGCAGATAGTAGCCCTTAAAGCACCTTTACCTGTTGCGATCACATTGGTAGAAAAAGTTCCGCCCTGTGCCAATGTTTTCTCATATAAAAGAGTAGGTGATGTGGTATCATTGTTCTTCGCAGCAAAATTGGTGATCAGCTCTGATGCTTTCAACACATTCAGCAAACCCCAGCCATATTGGTAATCCGGGCCTGCAGAAGCACCGGCTTCATCTGCGGTATGTATCGCCAATCCTTTTAAGGTGGCCGAACGCAGGAAGGAAGTAGCACCTTTCAGTTTCGAATAATATTCCTGTAATAAAAGCAATGAACCTGTGGCATTGGGAGCAGACATTGAGGTTCCACTGAAACTGCCATAACTGGTAGTAGTGGTATTGATTGGCGATAATACGTTAACGCCATCTGCCACAACATCGGGTTTGATGCGTCCGTCATCTGTTGGGCCCCAACTGCTGAAGGTAGACATGACAACATCTTCTTTTCTGCTGTAACCACCCGGCAAACCGCTAACGGCACCAACGGTAAGAATATTTTTTGCACCGCAATCCCATGAAATGATATCATAACTGTCATTGCTGCTGATACCTGCCGGTCTGTTACCTGCAGAAGCCATCTGACCACTTGAGTTATATCGGAAATAAGGTTGTCCTACAGCGGGTCCGTTCTCATTACGATTATTACCGGCCGATTTCACGATCAGGTAAAAAGGGGCATTATAGGCAATAGAATCCAATGCCTGAGAATCACTGCTATAGTAACCAAATTTGTAATCTTCTGTATCACCCGATTTACCATTGAATTCCCAGCGGTTTTGTGAACTGTTAAAGTTCCAGCCGGAAACGATGGAATATGAGTGGTTGGATAAAAGCAGGTTAGGGGCTTCTGTTGCTATTTCTGCCAGATCACCTACATAATCGTAAGCGATCAGTCCCTGTATGCCAAAAGCCATTCCTTTGGCGCTGGGGTTTACACCCGATGCGATCATAGTGCCCGCTACGTGCGTACTGTGATCACTGGTGGCTGAGGGGTTATCTTTTTGTGTTACACGGCCAACCATTTCAACGTGTGTGCCTAAAACAGAACCTCCATCCCAGATGGCCAATTTGTTTTTCATATTGGCTGAACTTCCTGAAAGGCTTAATCCTGATGAACCACCGGGCCAAAGCTGATTGGCACGGGTAGTGGCAGCAGCGATGGTGTTGTTGTTGGTCATCACATATTTGGGAAAACCAAAATCATCAACACCCACCAGTGTACCTACTCTTCCATCCCGTGAACTGATGGTTAAAGACCAGCCCTTGGTTCTGGCCATTGCTAATGCTTTGGCATAGTTCTCATCACCGGATATCTTGTAACCAACAGATGCCTGTTTCAGTATACGGGTGTTTGTAAATTCCTGTGCTGATACCATTCCGGCAAATCCGCAGATTAAGGCAATGACAAGGACTGTTTTTTTCATCATAATCATAAAAATTTTCAAGCAGCCCGTTTTCTGAAAAAATCAGGCAGAATATTCACTAAATTAGATACTTTCAGGGTTCAAAGTGATGTATGAAACATAAACTTTTTATTCTTTTTTTATTCAGTTTAACGTTTATGGCCTGTTCGTCGGTAAAAAAGGCGAATTCATCGGCTGTTACACAAGGCTTTTCCGGACAGATCACCGAAGTGATGGGTAACCAGATGCCCATGAAAGGCGGGCCTCCTGTAGTACCCAAAGGCATAGCCACAACCGTTCTTGTTTATGAACCTACTAATATCAGCCAGGTTCGCCGCATGGGAACCGCCCCTAGCTATACGGCTATTCAAACCAAACTGGTTGCTTCTGTTGACACAGACAGTACCGGTAATTTTACCATCGCCCTTCCAATAGGTACTTATTCCGTGTTTGTTAAACAGGGAACCCAGTTTTATGCCAACCTGTTCGACGCAAACAACAATATTGCCTTATTTACTGTGGAGGAAGGCAAGCTTACCCAGGTAAAACTGTCGGTTAGCACTAAAGCCAGCTTCTGACAGCTATTTTTCAGGAGGAATATCAGTTTTCTTACTACAGTTAGCTAACTGCTAAAAGCTAAGAGCTATCTTTGCATCCCCTTTTCGGGAAATGGATATTGATTTGTGGCTATGAACCTGAATGTGTTGCTTGAGCAGTACCAACATTCCCCCCGGCTTTTTCAGCTGGCGGACAGGCTTCTTTTTGCCGATCCCCAAAAGATCTTCCTTAAAAACTTACAGGGCAGCAGTTCAGAATTTGTGGTGAGCTCGGTATTTATGCACCCCAACTGCCAGCAATTGAACCACCTTGTTGTGTTGAATGATGCGGAAGAAGCTGCTTATTTTCACAATACACTGGAGAATCTCACCAACGCTTTGGATCTTTTCTATTTTCCTTCTTCTTACAAGAACCGGAAAAATTTCAGACTTCTTAATAGTTCACATGTGATGCTTCGCACAGAAGCATTGACCAAATTATCTGCCGGAGGAAACCGCAAGATCATTGTTACCTATCCCGAAGCATTATTTGAAAAAGTAGTATTACGCGATACCCTCAGCAGTAATATCATCAGCATTAAAGCCAATGATACCATCAATCTTAATAGTCTGATGGACCTGTTTGTGATGTATGGTTTTGAGCGGACCGATTTTGTATATGAGCCCGGCCAGTTTGCTTTGCGTGGAGGTATTCTTGATATTTATTCATTTGGTAATGAGAAACCATATAGGGTAGAATTGTTTGGCAATGAGGTAGACAGCATTCGCATATTTGATCCGGAAACACAGCTGAGCGAACGGAAATTATTGCAGGTTAATATCATTCCTAATGTAGAAACACAATTTGAGAGTGATGAAAAAATATCATTGTTGGAGTTTGTTTCGGAGAATACAATCATCTGGCTCAAAGACTGGGATGTGATCAAAGAAAAGATCGTTAACCAGGAAGATGATCTGCAGGGTTTTATTGGAATGATAGACAGTGGTTTTCGAATGCATAACAGTGATGAAGAAGATGATACCAAAATTGTAAAGAATGTAAGCTGGAACGATTTTGTAAAAGCAGAGATCATTGAACAGCAATTGGGTGCAAAACATATTGTTGAATTTGGCTACAAGCCACATCTGGCGGGCTTTGAGATCGAATTTAAAACCAAAACACAGCCTTCCTTCAACCGACGTTTCGACCTGCTGATCAACGATCTGAAAGCACATGAGGCCAATGGCTACTGCATTTATATTTTTGCCGAACAGGTAAAGCAGTTAGAAAGGCTGAACAGTATTTTTGCAGACCTGCAAACGGAGATCAATTTTGTTCCGGTAGCTACCGGTATTCATGCAGGATTTATTGATGAGGACCTGAAAGCGGTTTGTTATACCGATCACCAGATCTTTCAACGCTATCACAAATACAAAGTAAAACAGGCATACAATAAAAATAAAGCCCTCACGCTGAAAACCCTCCGTGATCTGCAACCGGGTGATTATGTTACGCATATTGACCATGGGGTAGGTACTTACAGTGGACTGCAGAAAATTGAAGCCAACGGTAAAGTGCAGGAAGCTGTGCGCATTATTTATAAAGACAGTGATATTTTATATGTGAACATCAACTCACTGCATAAGATCTCCAAGTATACAGGTAAGGAAGGAACAGTTCCCAAGATCAACAAACTGGGTTCGGATGTGTGGAATAAACTGAAGGAAAAAACTAAGGCGAAAGTTAAAGAGATTGCCTTCGACCTGATCAAATTATACGCTCAGCGGAAAGCACAGCAGGGGTTTGCACATGCGCCTGACAACTATATGCAAACCGAACTGGAAGCGTCTTTTATTTATGAGGATACACCGGATCAAAGTAAGGCCACGGCCGATGTGAAAAAAGATATGGAGAGCGAAAGTCCTATGGACAGGCTGGTTTGCGGCGATGTGGGTTTTGGGAAAACAGAAGTGGCCATCCGCGCTGCTTTCAAAACCTGTCTAGACGGGAAACAGGCAGCTATACTGGTTCCTACCACAATCCTGGCTTTTCAGCATTTTAAAACTTTTGAAGAGCGATTAAAGGATTTTCCAGTTACGGTTGATTATATCAACCGTTTCAAATCATCTAAAGAGAAAAAAGAAACACTTAAAAGACTGGAAGAAGGCAAGATCGATATCATCATTGGCACACATGGTATTCTGGGTAAAGAAGTAAAGTTCAAAAACCTTGGATTGATGGTGATCGATGAAGAACAAAAATTTGGTGTGGGCCATAAAGAAAAACTGAAGACGCTTAAAACAAATGTGGATTGCTTAACGCTTACGGCCACGCCTATTCCCAGAACCCTGCAGTTTAGTTTGATGGGGGCACGTGACCTGAGCATCATCAATACGCCACCTCCCAACCGGCAGCCGATACAGACCGAAGTTCAGGTATTCAATGATGATTTTATCCGCGATGCGATCTATTATGAAACAGAGCGTGGCGGACAGGTATTCTTTATTCATAACCGTGTACATGGGCTGCCTGAAATGTGTGCATTGATACAGGGGCTTTGTCCGGATCTGAGTATTGGCTTTGCCCATGGCCAGCTGGAGGGACATGAACTGGAAGAAAGGATCCTCGATTTTATCGATAAGAAATACGATGTACTGGTTTGTACCAATATTGTAGAAAGCGGCGTAGACATTCCGAATGTGAATACCATCATCGTTAATAATGCCCATCATTTTGGATTGAGTGATCTGCACCAGTTACGGGGAAGGGTAGGCAGAAGTAATAAAAAGGCTTTCTGTTATCTATTGGCACCACCGATGAGTACATTGCCTACGGATTCAAGAAAACGTTTACAAACACTGGAACAGTTTAGTGATCTGGGCAGCGGTTTCCAGATTGCGATGCGTGATCTTGATATTAGGGGAGCAGGAAATTTACTGGGAGGCGAACAAACCGGATTTATGGCTGAGATCGGTTTTGAAATGTACCAAAAGATCCTCGAAGAAGCGATCCGCGAATTGAAACGAAATTCATTCCAGGATCTGTTCAAAGAAGAGATCAGTAAACAGGATGATTTTGTGAGTGATTGTACCATTGATACGGATCTTGAGATCCTGTTGCCGGATAGTTATGTAGAAAGTATTACAGAGCGTTTATCTTTATATACCCGTTTGGATAGTTGTGAAACCGAAGAACAGCTGATGGAGTTCCATGCAGAAATGGTAGACAGGTTTGGGCCGATACCAGACAAGGTGGAAGATCTGTTTACGACCGTTCGATGCCGCTGGATGGGCGTGGCTCTTGGATTTGAGAAGATGACATTGAAAGAGGATACACTACGTTGCTATTTCATCAACCGTCCTGATTCACCTTATTTTGAATCACAGTTATTTAAAAAAGTATTGGCCTATTTACAAACCGGTACCAATAAAGCCCGTCTCAAACAAACCGGTCGGATGTTTCTGTTGATTGTGGACAATGTAAAAGATATGGATGCCATGCAACGCTTTCTGAAACATATGCATGAAGAAGTAACCGGGAAAAAATGATCCTTTCGTGAAAATCTTGTGTCCTTGTCCCTTCTTGGTTAATCAATTTCAACGGTGGTCTGAAGGAGCAAAAAAAATCCGGCCCCATTTAAGGCCGGATCCAATAATTTGTTCTTTTTCTGGCTTAGAATCCTTTGGTGGCAACGCCATCTGCAATCGCTTGTAAGGCTTTGGCTTCGCTTAAGATAGCGGCCATTTTATTTCCTTTACCGTCGTGACCGCCTGCCATATAGCCACCTTTTGCTGTTTTAGTAACTACTGCATCCTGCATAGGAACGTTTTTTTCCTTTGTCTTGAGGCAATATGCTTTGATCATTTTTGAAGTGTCCATGTGCTTAGAATTTAATTGTTAGTAGATAAACAATGGGTTGTTATAGGGCACAAGCTACCAAATTTTTGGTGGAAAGTGAAATTTCTAGCTTGGGCCTGTTGATGGTCCATAGTTCATGGTCCATGGCCGGAATTGTTTAAAATGAAAAAGCCGGCATCAAATACCGGCTTTTTCTATAGAATATCGACCATGGTCTATGGTCAAAATTTACACGTCAATCTTCGCATATTTCGCATGACTCTCAATGAATTCGCGGCGCGGAGCCACATCATCACCCATAAGCATACTGAAGATACGATCTGCTTCGGCTGCGCTTTCAATGGTTACCTGTTTCAGGGTTCTGCGTGCAGGGTCCATCGTGGTTTCCCAGAGCTGGTCGGCATTCATTTCACCCAAACCTTTGTATCGTTGTGTGGTAACACTTTCGTCTTTTCCACCACCCAGTTTGGTGATCCACAATCTTCTCTGCTCTTCGCTGTAAGCATATTCCTGGTCCTTTCCTTTTTTTACAAGGTATAATGGTGGTTGGGCAATGTATACATAACCCTGCTCTACCATTTCTTTCATGTAACGGAAAATAAAGGTCAATATCAGGGTAGCGATATGCGAACCATCCACATCAGCATCGGTCATGATGATGAGTTTATGGTAACGTAGCTTAACCATATTTAATGCTTTCGGATCATCGGGGGTGCCCACAGTAACACCCAGTGCCGTATACATATTACGGATCTCTTCATTTTCGTAGATCTTATGTTCCATGGCTTTCTCTACGTTCAGGATCTTACCACGTAAGGGCAGGATGGCCTGGTAAGACCTGTCACGTCCCTGCTTGGCAGTACCACCGGCCGAATCTCCTTCCACCAGGTATAACTCACATTTTTCAGGGTCTCTTTCAGAACAATCCGCCAGTTTACCTGGTAAGCCCCCACCGCTTAATACGGTTTTACGCTGTACCATATCACGTGCTTTTTTAGCAGCAACGCGGGCCTGGGCGGCTAAAATGATCTTGGAGATAACATTCTTCGCTTCTTTCGGGTTCTCTTCCAGAAAAGCCTCCAATGCGCGGGAAACGGTGGTTTGAACGATACCACTAACCTCGCTGTTGCCCAGTTTGGTCTTGGTTTGTCCCTCAAACTGCGGTTCGGGCACTTTTACAGAAATAATGGCACTTAATCCCTCACGGAAATCATCCCCTTCAATGGTTACTTTGGCTTTTTCAAACAGACCCTGTTTATCACCATAGGTTTTGAATACCCTGGTGAGTGCCTGGCGGAAACCGGTAACGTGTGTGCCACCTTCTATGGTATTGATATTATTTACGTAAGAGAAGATATGTTCTTTAAAATCGTCGTTGTACGTAAGGGCTACTTCTACGGCAATATTGGATGCTTCGTCATGTCCGTCTACATACAATGGATTTGGAATAAGCGGGTTACGGTTACCGTTCCTGTCCAGCATCTCCACAAATTCAACAATACCGCCTTCACTGTAGAAATTCTTTGCATACGCGTTACCGTTTTCGTCAATATCACGCAGATCGGTAAGGGTAATGCTGATGCGTTTGTTCAGATAAGATAGTTCACGTAATCGACCCTCAAGAATTTCTTTACGATAAACCGTTTCCTGAAAAATAGTATGGTCGGGCCAGAAATGAACCAGGGTACCGGTCTT
The DNA here is from genome assembly GCA_947455605.1 of Chitinophagaceae bacterium. Taxonomy (GTDB): domain Bacteria; phylum Bacteroidota; class Bacteroidia; order Chitinophagales; family Chitinophagaceae; genus Sediminibacterium. The sequence continues at coordinate 17,628 of CANGOX010000003.1, read as the reverse complement.
GTCGCTTTCGCCAATTTCTCTCACAGCATACTGCGGAATTCCGATCTTGTATTCCTGTTCAAATATTTTTCCTTCACGGTGAACGGTTGCTTGTAATGTAGTACTGAGTGCATTCACACAACTTACACCCACACCGTGTAAACCTCCGGACACTTTATAGGTGTCCTTATCGAATTTACCCCCCGCATGCAGAACGGTCATTACAATTTCCAGCGCACTTTTCTGTTCTTTGGTATTGATACCGGTTGGGATACCCCTTCCGTCATCCTGTACGCTGATCGAATTGTCTTCATGAATGGTTACTGAGATGTTCTTACAATAGCCGGCAAGGGCTTCATCAATAGAGTTATCTACTACCTCATAAACCAGATGGTGAAGGCCTTTTACCCCTATATCACCGATGTACATGGCGGGCCTTTTGCGCACCGCTTCCAAACCTTCCAATACCTGTATACTGTCGGCGCCGTAATTCTTATTCTGGGCGTCGTTGCTTTTCTGTTGTTCTTCGCTCATAAATGCTTGTCAGTCCTGTGTTTTAAGTAAAAATCAGAAGTGGGCAAAGCTAATGAAAATAAAGGGTTTTTTAGGCTGAAAACAAAGCTATTTTTCCCCATTTTCAGGTGCCATGTGGATGCAGGAAATGACGCGCAAATGACATGTTGGGAAAGCCTTAACTTGTAAATTAGATGTTTATACATTAATTTTGTATTTCGATGGTACAGGTAATGGACATATTGAAAGTATCGCACCGTGGTGGCATAGAACCCAGCATGGACCTGTTGTTTGAAAAAAGCCAGAACATTCCCGGCTCTATTCAATACAACATCAAGCGTTACTATGCCCAGCACTCCTGGGTGGCAGAAGATACCGGCATGATGGTATACCATTACAATACCAAAAAACCTGCTGAGAACTACCTCGAACTTCGTTATTGTACCACAGGTAACCGTTATTGCGAAGAAAGAAGTTGCGCGCAATGTGGGCAGCTACCCACCAATAACTGCAGTGGTAAACACCAAACGGTGGATGTATTTACTTTTCATTTCACCGCTACTTTTCTGCACCAGTTTGTGCATAACGTGAAAGTGAATACGCATAAGGATGAAGTACTGGCTTTTAAACACCCAAATGCATTCACCAAGATCTTCCCGGTTTGTTTGAAGAAAAGAAATGTACTGGACGGTTTATTGAACCACAGCTATTCCGGTGCATTGGAAAATATTTTTGTGAACGCCAAAATTCATGAACTGTTATTGTACAGTCTGGAATGTCTGGTAGAAGAAAAAGAAGAAGGGTTCAGCTGTAAATTTCTGGCAGATGCAAGTGGCAGAGACAGGATTTACCAGTCAAGAGAAATTTTGCTGCAGCATATCGGTGACCCCATCACCATTAAAGAACTCAGCCGCAAAGTGGCCATGAACGAATGTTACCTCAAAAAAGGTTTCAAGGAAGTTTTTGGCACCACCATATTTGATTTTTACCAGCAACAGAGAATGGAACACGCAAAATACCTTTTGTATGAAAAAGGCTTGAGTGTTACCGATGTTTCTGCCTTGCTCGGTTATTCCTCTATTTCGCATTTTTCTGCAGCATTTAAGAAACATACGGGGTTGAAGCCGTGTGAACTTCTTAAATAAGGTTCCTCCTTTATTCGATATAGAATTTTCCTTCTCGTACTGTAACTTTATTCCATAATCACCTATTATGAGAAAATACCTTTCCATTGCTTTATTGATCATTCTCTCCTCTTGCGGAAAGAATAAAGTAGATACCATCATTCATCATGCAACGGTTTATACTGTAGATGCTTCTTTTTATATAGCAGAAGCGATGGCAGTGAAAGATGGGTTGATCGTGGCGGTTGGTAAGAATGAAGAGATCCTTTCAAAATATACAGCTGTGCAAAGTATTGATGCCAAAGGATTTGCGGTGTATCCCGGTTTTATTGATGCGCATGCACATTTTGTGGGATATGGAAGTTCTTTATTTCAGGTGGATCTGTTTGGTACCACATCATGGGAAGAAGCTTTGGAAAGAGTAAAGGTGTTTGCAGAAAAACATCCCGATCTGCCATGGATACAGGGGCGTGGCTGGGACCAGAACCGCTGGCCGGGTAAGACCTATCCATCAAATGAAAAACTTAATCAGCTTTTTCCTGATAAACCGGTGATCCTGAAAAGAATTGACGGGCATGCTTCTATTGCCAACCAGAAAGCAATGGACCTTGCAGGCATCAAAGCCGGACAAACCATTGTAGGTGGCGCCATAGAAGTGAAAGACGGAAAACTGACAGGTGTATTGATCGATAACGGCGATGATAAAGTGTATGAACAGATTCCGGCACCCACCAAGGGGCTGTATACACAATGGTTACAGGCTGCGCAGAAGAATTGTTTTGAGCAGGGGTTGACAACCATCACAGATTGCGGATTGGGATATAGAGATGTTGATGCGATTGATACATTACAAAAAACAGGCAAACTGGATATGCGTTTATTTGTGATGTTGAGTGATAATGATGAGAACCTGAATGTCTACCTTAAAAAAGGTCCCTATAAAACAGATAAATTATTTGTGCATGGTTTTAAAGTGTATGCAGATGGTGCATTGGGAAGCAGGGGTGCCTGTTTACTACAACCCTACAACGATAAACCGGGTTGGCAGGGATTTTTACTGAGAAACAAATCGCACTACGATTCATTGGCTAAGGTGTTGGCAACAACAGATTTTCAGATGTGTACGCATGCGATCGGGGATAGCGCCAATCGTGAGATCCTGAATGTTTACAATAAATATTTAAAAGGAAAGAACGACAAACGCTGGCGGATCGAGCATGCACAGATCATCAATCAGAATGACTTTGATCTGTTTGGCTCTGCAAGTATTATTCCTTCTGTACAACCTACCCATGCAACCAGCGATATGTATTGGGCTGAAGAAAGATTGGGAAAGGAAAGATTGAAAGGAGGATATGCCTTCAAACAATTACTGCAGCAAAATGGATGGATGCCATTGGGAACCGATTTTCCGGTGGAGGATATTTCTCCGTTCAAAACATTTCTGGCATCTGTAGCCAGAAAAGATGCGAAAAGTTTTCCGGCTGATGGATTTCAGAAAGAAAATGCATTGACAAGAGAAGAAACCATTAAGGGCATGACCATCTGGGCAGCAAAAGCAAGCTTTTTAGAAAAGGAAGTGGGTAGTTTGGAAGCTGGTAAGAAAGCGGATTTTATTATTCTTGATAAGGACCTGATGAAAGTAGCAGAGATGGACATATTGAATGTGAAAGTGAGTGCCACCTACCTTGGGGGGAAGAAAGTCCATTAATTAGCAATTAATAATTAGGAGTTAGTAATTGAATACCGGTATTGGCTCAGTTCCAACATGTGGAATTGAGCCAAACTTGTTTTCTGCGGATAGCAAAAAAGTATAACTTTAAAACGATAAACTTTCTGCATGCGATTGCCCCGGTTGAACAAGATTGTCTGGATCATTCTGATCATCGCACTTGGCGCTGCAGGTTTTGCGTGGGTAACAGCAGGTCATTCAGTAGATTATAACACGGAGATCAAACCCATCTTTAATAAAAAATGTATCACCTGCCATGGTGGTGTGAAAAGACAGAGTGGTTTTAGTTTGTTGTTTCGTTCTGATGCTTTGGCTGTAAACAAATCCGGCAAACCCGCTATCATTCCCGGCGATCCTTCGCATAGTGAATTGATCAGGCGTTTAACCTTAAAAGATCCGGAAGAAAGGATGCCTTATAAACATCCGCCACTTACCGATGACGAAATTGCTACCCTTAAAAAATGGATCAAACAAGGGGCCAATTGGGGCGATCATTGGGCTTATGTACCTGTGCAGTCAACAGCAGTTCCTAAAGTAGATAATTGGTTATTTGGCACCAGCGGTGGAGGATCATGGGTGTATAATGATGTGGACCATTTTACTTATCAGAAAATGAGAGAGGAAGGATTAAAGCCTTCAGCTGAAGCGGATAAGGCAACATTACTCCGTCGTGTAAGCCTGGATATTACGGGGTTGCCTGCATCAAGTTCATTAGCCGGTCACTTTTTAAAAGATACCCGTACAGATGCTTACGAAAAATTAGTAGATACTTTGTTGTCCTCGCCTCATTACGGTGAACGCTGGGCAGCCATGTGGATGGACCTTGCACGGTATGCAGATACCAAAGGTTATGAACGTGACGATTGGCGCTCTATCTGGCGTTACCGCGACTGGCTGATCCATGCATTTAATGAGAACAAACCTTACAATGAATTTTTAACCGAGCAATTAGCAGGGGATCTGCTACCCAATCCAACAGATGCTCAGTACATTGCCACAGCCTTTCATCGTAATACCATGACCAATGATGAAGGCGGAACCGATAACGAAGAATTCAGAACCGCCGCAGTAATCGATCGTGTAAACACCACATGGGAAACCGTTATGGGAACCACCTTTGCCTGTGTGCAATGTCATAGCCATCCATATGATCCCTTTAAACATGAAGAGTATTATAAATTCATGGCTTTCTTCAATAATACAAGGGATGAAGACACGTATGATGATTACCCATTACTGAAGGAGTTCCACAAAGCAGACAGCGTAAAGTTTTTGCAACTCAAAGATTGGTTGCATCAAATTTCAGGTAACCGCGAAAAGGAATTGATCGGTTTTGTAAAAACCGGGCAACCTGCTATCAATTCTATCGCTGCAGATCATCTCATCAATAGTGCATTAACAGATACCAAATGGCTGGTATTAAGAAATAATGGATCTGCCAGAATTCCGAATGTGGATTTTGCCAATCATTCCCAATTATCTTATCGGTATAAAAGCTGGAAGCCCGGTGGCAAATGGGTCATTCATCTTGATCAACCTGACGGAACAATTGTTGCCATGGTGAATGTAGAAGATTCAAAAGGGGGCTGGAAGATCAGTTCTTTACCACTGCCCGTTATGCAAGGAGCGCATGATCTCTATTTTACGTATCAGAATAAGAATCTTGCCACTCCTGAAGAAACCGGTATGCAATTCGACTGGTTCTTTATTACAGATCCCTTTCCCGGTAAAGGTTTGAAAGGATATGATAGTGCATATAAATATTTTAATGATCTCCTTGTTTCCAAACAGGTAACCATCACTCCCGTAATGGTTGAGAATCCTAAAGAATTATTCAGGCCCACAAATGTTTTTGAAAGAGGTAACTGGTTGGTAAAAGGAAAACTCGTACAAGCGGATATTCCACAATCATTAGGCTCTTTGCCCGCCAATGCACCTCGAAACCGTATGGGATTGGCGATGTGGGTTACTGATAAAAAAAATCCACTCACTTCCCGCACAATTGTAAACAGGATCTGGGAACAGTTCTTTGGTCAGGGTATTGCAGAAACGCTGGAAGACTTAGGTACACAAGGTATTCAACCCACTCACAAAGAATTACTGGATCATCTGGCATGGAAGCTGATGAATGATTATTCCTGGGATCTGAAAAAACTGATGAAAGAAATTGTGATGTCGGCTACTTACCGGCAGGATACGAAAATGAGTAAGGATGGTTTGGAGAAAGACCCCTTCAATAAATATTATGCAAGAGGTCCGCGTGTGAGACTATCTGCAGAACAGATCCGCGACCAGGCTTTAACGGTAAGCGGTTTGTTATGTGAGAAGATGTATGGTCCGGGCGTATTCCCTTACCAGCCGGAAGGGATATGGATGTCGCCATGGAACGGAGCTTCCTGGAAAAAAAGCGATAGCTGTGATCAGTACAGACGCGCGATGTATACCTACTGGAAGCGCTCTGCACCTTATCCATCTATGATTACTTTTGATGGCACTTCGCGGGAAGTATGCACAGCCAGAAGGATCCGTACCAACACACCTTTACAATCCCTCACAACCCTGAATGATTCTGCCTATATTGAAATGGCGCAATTCTTTGCCTATCGTATGCAGGCTTTGGGTGGAGATGATCTGAAAAAGCAGATCAGTAAAGGGTATGAACTGGCATTGTTTACACCCATTACACCGGAAAAGGAAATGATTTTTGAGAAACTATATATGAATGCATACAATCGCTTCCGCAGCGATGAAGAGAAAATGAAACTGATGGCAGGAAACCAGAAAGAAAAACAAACACCCACTACCGCAGCATTGGTTGTAGTGGCAGGTGCGATGATGAATATGGATGAATTCATTACAAAGAATTAAGACCATGAGTAAAAACAATGAGCGCATATTTGAAGAAGCTAGATTGAAGAATCTGGAGCTGGCTACGCGTAGGGTTTTCTTCAAAGATTGTTTTTTGGGAATGGGAAGTATGGCGCTTGGCTCATTTTTAAGCGGTTGTAATTGGTTGGGGTCAAAAGACGGTACGGCCATCTTTAACAGCGATAATCCCTTATTGCCCCATGCTCCCCATTTTCCTGCAAAGGCCAAGTCGGTTATTTATTTACATATGGCGGGTGCGCCCTCTCAATTGGAATTATTTGATTACAAACCCGACCTGATGAAGTTAGATGGACAGGATTGTCCGCAATCATTACTGGAAGGGAAAAAGTTTGCCTTCATTCGTGGTGTTCCAAAAATGATGGGTCCTCAGGCTAATTTTAAACAACGCGGACAAAGCGGCGCATGGGTATCTGATCACTTACCACATTTTGCAACGGTAGCAGATGAAGTGAGTTTTTTAAAGGCCATGCAAACAGATCAATTTAATCATGGCCCTGCACAATTGCTGATGCATACCGGAACCCCCAGATTAGGCCGCCCCAGCATTGGCGCATGGGCAACGTATGGTTTGGGCAGTGAGAACAGTAATCTTCCTGGATTTGTTGTACTTACATCAGGCGGTAAATTTCCCGACGCAGGTAAAAGTGTTTGGGGAAGCGGGTTTCTGCCTTCAGTTTACCAGGGTGTACAATGCAGAAGTGAGGGAGATCCTGTTCTGTTCATTAAAGATCCTGCCGGCATGGACCGTGATCTTCGTAAAGCATCCATAGATGCGATCAATGAAGCCAACCGCATGAGTTATGATGAGTTTAAAGACCCGGAAATATTATCCCGCATTTCACAATATGAAATGGCGTATCGTATGCAGATCTCTGTACCGGATGTAATGAATATTAATGATGAACCGGATTATATCCATGAAATGTATGGTACAAAACCCGGTAAAGCCTGTCTGGCGAATAATCTGTTGCTAGCCAGAAAATTAGTAGAGAAAGGTGTACGCTTTGTACAAATATTTGATTGGGGTTGGGATAGCCATGGTACAGATGAAAGCCTGGCAATTGATTATGGTTTCGTAAATAAATGCAGAACCATGGATAAACCCGTTACTGCTCTATTACTTGATCTGAAACAAAGAGGATTACTTGATGAAACCCTGGTTGTTTGGGGTGGTGAGTTTGGTAGAACACCGATGCAGGAAAACAGGGATGGAAAGAAAATGCCTTTTAAAGGAAGAGATCATCATACGGAAGCTTTTACCATCTGGATGGCGGGTGGTGGAATTAAAAAAGGAATGAGTTATGGAGAAACAGATGAGATCGGGTATAGCGCTATCAGTGGTAAAACAACCGCGTTTGATGTGCAGGCTACCATCCTGAACCAGTTAGGGTTTGATCATGAGAAATTAACCTATCAGTTTCAGGGAAGGCCTTTTCGATTAACAGATGTTCATGGAAGAGTGATCAATGAGATCATAGCTTAAGCCGCTGTTGGTCTTATGACCTGAAGTATCATGAAAGGATAAATAGAAAAGCAAACAATCATATAATGGCTCTCGACAGAAGAAAATTTTTATCTATGACAGCATCGCTAAGCACACTGGCCTTAACGCCTTTTGAAGAGTTAATGGCATCCAAACCTGCATTCAAAACACCGGCAGGGTTTTCATTGAAAGTAATGGGAACCGGTTGGGGGTTTAACGGAACCGTAGATGAATTCTGTGCCAAAGCAAAAAAGACAGGATACGATGGTATAGAAATGTGGTGGCCCGGCACACCTGCTGCACAGAAAGAGTTGTTTGATGCTTTACAGAAACACAAACTGGAGATCGGTTTTTTAACCGGTGGTTCTGATACTAATCCGGCCAAACATTTTCAACAGTTCAAAACAATGGTGGATGGAGCCGTTTATCAGAAAACACAAGTGCCTTTGTATATCAATTGTCATTCAGGAAGGGATTTCTTTCCTGCTGAAGAGAATAACAGGTTCATTGAGTACACGATACAGGTTGCCAGAGAAACCGGTATTAAGATCTGCCATGAATCGCACCGAAGCCGTATTCTGTTTGCTGCACATGTGGCCAAACAGTATTTAACCCGTTTTCCGGATATGCGCATGACACTGGATATATCACACTGGTGTAATGTACATGAAACCTTATTGCATGATCAGGAAGATACAGTGCAGTTTGCATTATCAAAAGTGGATCATATCCATGCAAGAATAGGCCATCCCGAAGGCCCACAGGTAAATGATCCAAGGGCGCCTGAATGGGAAGCAACAGTGAAGCGACATCTGGAATGGTGGGATGCAGTAATACAACGAAAGATCAAAGAAGGAGCAACACAAATGACCATCCTAACGGAATTTGGCCCCCCGGATTATATGCCCACACTACCCTATACACGCCAGCCCTTAGCAGACCAATGGGCCATCAATGAACACATGATGCACCTGCTTCGTAAACGTTACCAGCCTGCCTGATCATGAGTAATGTATTTGCATTGATTGGAAATTTTCACCCAGTATTGGTACACTTACCAATCGGTTTTCTGTTCCTGGCATTGTTGTTTCATTGGATGAGCGGCAAAGAAAAATATGCGGGTATTCTGCCCGCAGTTCGGATTGCTTTTTTGCTGGGGATGATCAGTGCTGTACTTTCCTGTGTTACAGGCTGGAGTTTATCTACCGGTGGAGAATATGATGAAGATACATTGGACTATCATAAATGGATGGGAATTTCGGTATCGGTTTTTTCTTTAATAGGCTACCAGCTATCCAACAAACCCAACACTGGTTTAAAGAAAGTTATTTCAGTCCTTACATTTTTACTGATCATTATCACCGGACATTTAGGTGGAACCTTAACACATGGGGAAGGGTTTCTTACTAAAGCATTCAATAGCAAATCTGACAGCAGTAGATCTGCCAGAAAAAACATTATCAATGTGCAGGAGGCTCAGGTATTTAATGATATCATCCAACCCATCCTTCAGGACAAATGTGGCGGTTGCCACAGTGCCACCAAACAAAAAGGTGGATTAAGACTGGATGGGAAAGACTGGATTCTCAAAGGAGGGAAAGACGGTAAAGTATTCGAATCAGGCAATCCTCTGGGCAGCGAGATCTACAAACGATCTACACTCGATCCGTTGGAAGAAAAACATATGCCACCCAAAGGGAAACCCCAGTTAACAGAGCAGGAAATGACCTTGATTAACTGGTGGATCAGCAGTAATGCCGGCTTTGTTAAGAAAGTAAAAGAAGTTGTGCAAGAACCGAAGGTGATGCCGGCATTGCTGGCTATGCAATCTGCCGTAGTATCGGTAAAGAAACCGGCTATTCCTGAAGGAAACATTGCGAAAGCACCCGAAGCTGCATTGGATTCCTTAAGAAAAGCCGGTGTAATTGTATTACCTGTTGCTGCCAACAGTAACTGGTTAAACGTGAATTTTGTAAGTATTCCAAAAATTAGCGATAAGGTGGTGGCTTTGCTGGCCCCAATCAGTAAACAGATCGTTTGGTTAAAACTAGGTTATGCAGACCTGTCAAAAGATTCGTGGAAGCTGATCGGCCAGTGCAATAACCTTACTCGATTGAGTATTGAACATACCAATCTTACGGATGAATCGATTGCTAATCTTTCAGGACTCAATAACCTGCTCTACCTAAATCTGGTAGGTACAAGAATTTCTGTCAAAGGGATAGCCCTGTTAAAACCATTATCCAAACTGGATGAACTTTATCTCGGGCAAACGATGGTGAAAACAAATGATTTTACAACCCTGCAAAAACAATTTCCAAAAACAGTGATCGATTCCGGTAATTATCATCTGGAAAATATTCCTGCAGATACACAATTACTCAAAGCTCCCGTGATTAAAAAATAATTAGTAATGGGTAGTTAGTAAGTATGAAAAAAATAAAAGGAAGCAACTTATTAAAGCGCTTCCTTTTATTTCTAATTATTAATTACTAACTACTAATTAATCATTTGATCTCCCCCACCATATTCCCGGGTATCACCCATGCATCAAATTCTTCCGGAGTAAGATAGCCCAGTTTTACGGCCATCTCTTTTAAGGTGGTTCCTTCTTTATGTGCTTTTTGTGCGATCTCGGCAGCTTTGTAATACCCGATCTTGGTATTGAGTGCAGTAACCAGCATCAAACTGTTATCAACGTGTTTCTTGATATTGGCTTCAATAGGAGCGAGGCCAATGGCACACTTATCATTAAAGCTTACACAGCCATCACCAATCAGGCGGGCACTGTGTAAGAAATTAAAGATCATAACGGGTTTGAAAACATTCAGCTCAAAATGTCCGGTAGCACCACCTATATTGATGGCTACATCATTGCCCATTACCTGCGCTGCAATCATGGTTAAGGCTTCACACTGCGTAGGGTTTACCTTACCTGGCATAATGGAAGAGCCGGGTTCATTATCAGGTATAAATAATTCACCGATACCACTTCTGGGGCCTGATGATAACATACGGATATCATTGGCGATCTTCATCAGACTAACGGCAACGGTTTTCAATGCACCATGTGCTTCCACGATAGCATCGTGTGCAGCAAGGGCTTCAAATTTATTTTCTGCCGTAACAAATGGCAAACCTGTGAGAGCCGCAATATGTTTGGCAACGTTTACATCATATCCTTTTGGCGTATTGATACCTGTACCAACTGCGGTTCCACCCAATGCGAGTTCGCTTAAGTGATCCAGCGTATTCTTAATGGCTTTTAATCCATGATTCAATTGTGATACATAACCACTGATCTCCTGTCCAAGCGTAAGCGGCGTTGCATCCATAAAATGGGTACGTCCGATCTTTACCACATGCATAAAATCCTTACTCTTCTTTGCAAGGGTATCTCTCAGCTTTTCAATACCGGGAATGGTTGTTTCAAGTAAGATCTTATAAGCAGCAATATGCATCGCTGTTGGAAAAGTGTCGTTCGACGATTGTGATTTATTTACATCATCATTCGGGTGTAAGAATTTGTCCTTATCAGTTAAGGAACCACCTTTGATCACATGGCCGCGATAAGCCACCACTTCATTCACATTCATATTGCTCTGGGTGCCACTGCCGGTTTGCCAAACAACGAGTGGAAACTGATCATCTAATTTTCCTGCAAGGATCTCATCACAAACCTGACCAATTAAAGTTGCTTTTTCTTCTGGTAATACACCGGCATCGAGGTTGGTTAACGCAGCCGCTTTTTTCAGGTAAGCAAAAGCTTTGATGATCTCTTTCGGCATCTTATTGATATCCTGTGCGATCTTAAAGTTGTCGATACTGCGCTGGGTTTGTGCACCCCAGTAAACATTGGCGGGAACATTTACCTCGCCCATGGTGTCTTTCTCAATTCGGTAGTCCATGTTTCAGATTTTTATAGGTAAGCTATCTTTTGCCCGGCAAAGGTAACGCTTATCGTGAATCGTGAGACGTGAATCGTGAGTGAAACAACCATAGTCAATAGACCATGGCACATAGACTATCGACATAGTGAATCCTAGACTCAATACTAACGACTAACGTCTAATGAACCGCAGGTTTTAATCCGCAGATTTTCGTTATTTTTCAGTTATATCCCGTCTATATGAGAAAAACAATCCTGCTTGGCCTGCTCGTTACCTCAATGGTTTCATCAGCACAAACTTACCAACCCACCTGGGAATCCTTAGACAAACGCCCGGTTCCGCAATGGTTTGGTGATAGTAAATTCGGCATCTTTATTCACTGGGGAGTGTATGCCGTTCCCGCTTATACCACCAAGGGAAGCTATGCAGAATGGTACCAGAATAGCTTACAGGGCGGAGATAGTGCCAAGAAAGCTTTTCATCTGGCTAAATTCGGAAACCTTACTTACTATCAGCTGGCAGATCAGTTCAAAGCAGAGTTATTTAACCCTGATGAATGGGCCAGGGTTTTTGAACAATCCGGGGCAAAATATATTGTGCTCACATCCAAGCACCATGATGGCTTTGCCTTATGGCCCAGTAAGGAAGCCAGTCGAACCTGGGGTTTTCCCTGGAATGCCAAAGAAGTGGGCCCCAAACGAGATCTCTTAGGTGATCTTTTTAAAGCCGTTCGTAAAACATCGGTTCGGGCCGGTATGTATTATTCTTTGTACGAATGGTTCAACCCTTTATGGAAAACGGATCATAAACGCTATGCAACCGAGCATATGTGGCCACAAATGAAAGAACTCATTAATACCTATCAGCCGGATGTGTTCTGGACAGACGGCGATTGGGATGAAAGTGACGAAACCTGGAAATCGAAAGAGTTTCTCAGCTGGATGTATAATGAAAGTCCGGTGAAAGACAAAATTGTTACCTACGACCGTTGGGGTAAAGGCCTCCGTTTTAAACATGGATCTGTTTATACACCGGAATACCAACCCGATCTGGATTTTGAGAACCATGTATGGGAAGAGAGCCGTGGTATGGGTTATTCCTATGGGTATAACCGTGAGGAAGATGCCTGGGATTATAATTCTGCACAATCACTGGTCTATCATTTATTGGATAAAGTTAGCCGTGGAGGTAATTTCTTGTTGGATATTGGCCCTGATGAACATGGTAAAATCCCACCCATTATGCAGGAACGCCTGCTGCAGATAGGCGACTGGCTGAAAATAAACGGAGAGGCGATCTACGGTACCACAAGATGGAAAAAAGTTAGTCAGTGGAGCGAAGGCAAGAGAGATTATACGGCAAAAAAGGATGAAGATATTATGATGAAGCTAACTGTTGATCCATCGCCGGGTTATGCCGTGAAAGAAGTGTTTTATACTTACAATGCCAACACCAATTCGCTGTATGCCATTTTTCCGAAATTCCCTTCCAACCGGAAGCTGGTGCTGAAGGATCTGCCTTTGAACGGGTCTATTGCTGATGTTTCTTTTTTATCTGTCAAAGAAAAAGTATCTGCTGTTAGAAATGGGAAAGATGTGGTGGTTACATTGCCCGAATATGATCCCAATAAAATAAAATCACCTTATGCCTATGTAGTGAAGATCAGCAACTATGGCTCTTTCCTGCGAAAACCGAAGATGGAATTGAATTATCAACCAGATATGTCTGGGGCTAGCGTTTCGATTGCTTCCGGTGACCCAGGCGTAAAAATTTCCTATATCATAGGTGAGGGTCAGCCGGTTGTCTATTCACAACCATTCCTGATAAAAGGCGATGCAATGGTCAGATCTTTTGCTGTAAAAGATAATAACAGTGCACCCAGTGATACCGCCGAAATAAAGATAACAGGTCTGAGTTTACTTAAAGCTGTAAAAACGGGGTCCTTGCAAAAAGGGCTGTCTTATCAATATTTTGAAGGGGTGAAAATGAATATGTCTGTTTTTCAGGCAAACACTCCAATGAATCGTGGTGTGACAGATATGGTAAACACCAGTGTCAAACTGCGAAAAGAGAAATACGGACTGGTGTTTGAAGGATTTATTAAAATTGAGAAGACCGCCGGTTATACGTTTTTCACTACCAGCGATGATGGCAGTATTCTCGAAATAGATGGCCAACTGATCGTAAACAACGATGGAAATCACGGTTTTGAAGAAAAAGAAGGCAAATGTTTTTTAGAGAAAGGCTATCATATGATAAAACTTTCTTATTTTGACAGTGGTGGAGGCAATAACCTGCTGTTTAGTTATCAACCCATTGGTCAGACTAAGACAGAAGTGCCATCAACAGTTCTGTTTCATTAAGCTGTTTTATAAAATGTTTACATGAAGCAATTTTTTATTTTACTGTTTCTTTTTTGTTCGGCTACCTGGGTGTATTCACAGCAAACAGAAAACCTGATCATTATTACCACCGATGGTTTTCGTTGGCAGGAGGTGTTTAGTGGTATGGACAAAGAGATCGGTACTGACAAACGCTTCAACCAGGACGACAGTCTTAATTTGTTTCAAAAATACTGGGATGATGATGTTGCAGTGCGCCGGAAAAAACTCCTTCCATTTTTATGGAATACGATTGCGGTGAAAGGCCAGGTATATGGTAACCGGCTATTGAATAATAAGCTGGATGTGTCAAATCCGTATTGGTTCTCTTATCCGGGTTACAGCGAAATTATGTGCGGTTTTGTAGATACAGCAGTCAATAAGAACGAATACAAAGCCAATCCGAACACAACCGTTCTCGAATTTTTCAATAAGCAGAAAAGATTAAAGGGAAGGGTTGCAGCATTTGCAGCCTGGGATGCTTTTAACCGGATCCTGGATGAAAAAAAGAGCGGTATACCGGTAATTGCTGCTTATGAACATTTTGGCGGGAAATATCCTTCTTCGAACGAGCGGCTAATCAATACAATGCTCGATAATGCACACAAAGCCTGGACGGAAGAAAGTTTTGATGTATTTACCCATTATGGAGCCATGGAGCACTTGAAAACAAAAAAACCAAGGGTACTTTTTATATCCTATGGTGAAACGGATGAGTTTGCCCATGGCCGCGATTATAAATATTATCTCAATTCCGCCCATCAGGTAGATGCCTGGGTTAAGGAGATCTGGGATTTTGTACAATCCGATCCGCAGTATAGAAATAAAACTACTTTACTGTTTACAACCGATCATGGCCGCGGTGATAAAGAAAAATACAAATGGACAAGTCACGGAAGATCTGTTGATGGTGCCAATGAAATATGGATGGCTATCCTGGGACCTGGCACACCTGCTTCCGGCGAAATGAAAAATAATGTGCAGTTATACCAAAAACAATTTGCACAAACACTGTCTAAGTTGATGGGCTATACTTTCAAAGCAGAACACTCTGTAGCTGATGAGATAAAAACGGCTATCAAATAATCTCTGCGTAAACGCTGCCCCTCCCTGTCTCTGTGGTGAATAAAAGGTTCCAATAGGAAACTTGGCATGAAAATAAAACTTCTTTTCACCGCAGAGTAGCGGAGTTACATGAGGTTGCGCAGAGGTTTATTTTCCAGTGAACACTGCTTTCCTTTTTTCAAGAAAAGCTGTTGTCCCTTCTTTCATATCTGCCGTATCAAAACAATCTCCAAAACCATTTACTTCCACTGCATACCCGTTTTTGGTTTCATCAAAAACAGCATTGGCAGCTTCAATACATTTGCCAACTGCTACAGGCGCCTTGCTATTGATCACCTCTAAAATAGATTTCGCTTTGGCAAGCAGTTCTTCCTGAGGTACTACATAGTTTACGAGTCCATATTGCAAAGCTGTATTTGCATCGATCATACCTGCACTCATCAATAATTCCAATGCTCTCCCTTTGCCGATCAATTGTACCAAACGTTGTGTGCCACCATAACCGGGTATCAAGCCCAGATTTACTTCCGGCTGGCCAAACTTCGCATTATCCGATGCGATGCGGAAATGGCAACTCATGGCCAGTTCACACCCGCCACCGAGGGCAAAACCATTGATACAACCCAGAATCGGTTTAGGAGCATTTTCAATCCGGAGGAATGTATCCTGTCCGCCTTTAGCCAATGCCATACTTTGCTCCCTGGTAAAACTGCTGAACTCACTGATATCAGCCCCGGCCACAAATGCTTTTTGACCAGAACCGGTAATGATTACTGATTTGATCTCCGGGTTGGAATAGATCTCATCTAAAACAGCATTCAGATCTGTAAATACCTGTTTGTTTAATGCGTTTAATTTATCAGGGCGGTTAATGGTTATGGTAAGGATCCCATTTTCGAGAGTACTGAGTAGTGTTGCGTACATGGTTTGCTATTTTAATAAAGTTACACCGTAAGTATGGATTAGAAAACTCCCTGATGAAAGAAAATACCGGTGGATTGATGAGCATGTTTTGTATTTTGAGATATGAACCTGATTCAATTGATCATGTATACGGGTATTTTTATTTTCGCAGTAACAGGTGCATTAAAAGCCCGTACCCATCACATGGATGTTTTTGGTGGTGCCGTTATCGCTTTTGCCACAGCCTATGGAGGAGGTACTATACGCGATCTTTTAATTGGCATACGGCCTGTGAATTGGGTAAATGATTATCTCGCATTAGCATTGGTGGTAGGTGCTGTGATCATTGTCTCATTTTTCAATTCAAATCAGATAAGGTTTAAGAAAACTATCTTTTTTACTGATGCTATTGGTCTGGGAATGTTTACCGCAGCGGGTATTGAAAGAAGTATAGCTTACAACATCAATGATGGCTATGCCATTATAATGGGAGTGATCACTGCTACATTCGGAGGTTTACTGGCAGATATACTCTGCGGTGAAAAGCCGGATCTTTTAAAACGGGGAGAATTGTACGCTACCGCCTGTGCCATCGGCGGTCTTATTTATATACTGTTGAAAAAAACGGGACTGGAAAACAATACAGGATTATTTATCTGTGTTTGTGCAGTTGTGTTTATCAGAATATTTTCAAAAAGGAAAAGATTGCGGCTTCCGGAGATCTGATATAATTGATTTGCGGATCTTTAAAAATTACGATTAGCTTTTACCCAATCGGTAATGTATACGGCAATATCTGATGTAGCTGCACCGGGTGCAAATAATTTGCCAACGCCAAGGCCGTTCAGGGTTTTCATATCATCTTCGGGAATGATACCGCCACCGGTAACCAATACATCATTCATTCCCTTTTCTTTCATCAGAGCCATTACTTTGGGAAATACGGTCATGTGTGCGCCACTGAGTATGCTGATGCCGATCGCATCCACATCTTCCTGTAAGGCGGCATTCACCACCATTTCAGGGGTTTGACGTAAACCTGTGTAGATCACTTCCATGCCGGCATCACGTAAAGCAGTAGCAATTACTTTGGCACCGCGGTCGTGGCCATCCAGTCCTACCTTGGCAACTAATACGCGAACAGGTCTTTTCATGACGTAAGAATTAATTGAGAACGATACCGCAAAAATAGTTCAAATGTGCTTAGGTTTACGGTATTAAAAGTAAACGGAAAGAAGATGAGATACAGAAAATTCGGCAATACAGATATGGAAGTTAGTGAGATCGGTTTTGGCACCTGGGCCATTGGTGGAGCGGCTGAAGTGGGGGAAGTGGCAATCGGATGGGGCCCATCAGACGATGCGGTTTCTAAGCAGGCCATTCATGCGGCTCTGGATGCGGGCATCAATTTTTTTGATACAGCCGATTTTTATGGTCTCGGGCATTCCGAATCTTTATTGGGCGATACAATCGGTAAACAGAAAGAGGTACTCATTGCATCCAAAGTTGGACAGAAAATTGGCGATAACGGTAAGATCCAGATCGATTATACAAAAGACCATATTATCAAAGCCTGTGAACTGAGTTTACAAAGATTAAAACGCGATCATATAGATTTTCATCACCTGCATGTGGCCCGTATGAATCATCTGGAAAATGGGGAATGTAT